>JAUSPR010000057.1 GCA_030655715.1 Thermoplasmata archaeon | reverse complement strand
CTTTGTATATGACCCCAATGGACAATTTGAGGCATTGCCAGATTATTCATTGATTCATTCACTTACACAATATTCGATAACAATGGCACATATGACAATGCCACTGTCTATGTCAATGTGACAGGCGTAAACGATGCGCCGGTCAACACTGCACCGGCAATGGCAACAACTCTCGAGGATGTTCCAATTGTTTTCAACGCCACAAATGGAAATCGCTTGTCAACAAGTGATGTTGACCTCGGAAGCAGCCTTATAAGGATAACATTCAATGTAAATAACGGAGCGGGAACTTTGACACTTTCCACAACCACTGGCCTAACATTCGCCATGGGTGACGGGACCGCTGATGTGAACATAGTGTTCAGAAGCACTTTGGCTGATGCAAACAATGCGATAGACAATCTCACCTTTACACCAACGCCTAATTTCAATGGCGGCACGGGCAGCTTTGGTTTCCAGGCCGCGGATGAAGGAGCAACAGGTTCCGGAGGTTGGCAGGGAGACAACAGCAATGTTGGCCTGACCATCACATCTGTGAACGACATATCGGTCATCACCAATGCGGGCGGGACAGTGGCCTTCACAGAAGATGGCCCGGCGGTGATAATTGACAATGACATCACCATTACAGATGTGGATGATGCCAATCTGGAAGGCGCATGGATAAACATCACTGCAAATTACGAGATAGGAATTGACACACTTGAGTTTATCAATACGACAAATATTTTAGGAAGCTTCAGTGCTGGTATACTGACGTTAGTGGGAACTGACACAGTAGCTAATTATCAGGCAGCCCTCAGAACAGTCACTTTCAACAACACAAACCAGGATCCAAGCCCATTGACAAGGACCATACAGTGGCAGGTCACTGATGGAGAACTATCCAGCAACCCCATGACAAGTACTGTCACATTCACGGCGGTCAATGATGCGCCGGTGCTTGCTGCGATAGGCAATCAGACAGTCAATGAGGAAGTGCTTCTGGCCTTCACTGCAACTGCAACCGACCTTGAGCTGGATGGACTGACCTTCAGCCTCGAGGGCACACCACCTGCCGGAGCGGTAATAACTGCTGGCGGGGATTTCACATGGACACCGACCGAGGCAGACGGCCCGGGATTCTACAACATAACAATCCGTGTGACTGACGATGGCACTCCAAACCTCTATGACAATGAGACAATCATGGTTACCGTGGGAGAAGTCAATCTAGCACCTGTGCTTACAGCAATCGGAAACCAAACAGTAAATGAATTGGCATTGCTGGCTTTCACAGCAACAGCAACTGATAATGATTTACCTGCAAACACCTTGACATTCAGCCTATCTGGAACCGTACCAACAGGTGCAACAATCGACCCGAACACTGGTGTTTTCACCTGGACTCCAACGGAAGCACAGGGCCCGGGATTCTACAACATAACAATCCGTGTATCTGACGGCCTTCTGGAAGACTTTGAGGTCATAATGATAACAGTTGGCGAGGTCAATGTTGCGCCCATACTCACGGTAATTGGAAACAGGGTTGTGAACGAGGAAACAACTCTTACAATCCCAGTCATGGCAACAGATGCGGATCTCCCGGCAAACACGCTGACATTCATCCTGGAAGCCGGAGCCCCTACCGGAGCCAGCATCACTTCCGGAGGCCTGTTCACCTGGACGCCCACCGAGACCCAGGGCCCGGGATTCTACAATATCACGGTTCGTGTAACTGATAATGGTGTGCCTGCCCTTTTCGACAACCAGACATTCATGGTCAAGGTCAACGATGTGAACGTTGCTCCGACAGCAATCAATGATGTCGCAACCCTGAACGAGGACAGCCCTGCGACCCAAATTGACGTTCTGGCGAACGATAATGACCATGACCTTCCTGCCAATACAATAACAATACTCGCATTCACCCAGGGTACGCATGGGGCCGTAGCAATTACTGGAGGCATACTAACATACGAACCTGTTGTAAATTATTACGGTATCGATACATTCACCTACACAATAACCGACGGCACGTTAAGTGCAACCGCGACCGTGACCGTTACGATTGCCAATGTCAATGACAATCCTGTCGCGACCGATGACACCCTGACAATGCCCGAGGACGGCGGCGTCAGGACCATTCTGGTGCTGGCAAACGATGATTTTGCGCCAGATGTTGGCGAAACGTTGACGATAACAGCAGTCACACAAGGCCTCCACGGGGCTGTGATAATAACAAACGGCGGAACCCGTGTGACATACGAACCTGTCGCAAATTATTACGGTACTGACACATTCACCTACACGATATCAGACGGACATAATGGAACGGCCACAGCTACCGTGACAATACTGGTAACCAATGTTAACGACGTTCCACTAATCACAACCACGGATGTGACAACTGCGGTCGGAGGCGAGAACTACACCGTTGATTATGCTGCGACAGATATCGATCTGGATACATTGACATGGGGCTTGACTACCAACGCGGACTGGCTGAGCATTAATCCGGCAACTGGCGTGCTCAACGGCACTGCCGAGGCAGGAAGTTACAATGTCCTGGTCATTGTGAGCGACGGAACCGATTCCGCGACCCATTCATTCACACTTACGGTGACAGAGAAAGACTCTGATTCCGACGGGGTTCCGGATTCCAGCGACGCTTTCCCGAACAATGCCAATGAAACCGTTGATACTGACGCGGATGGCATAGGCAACAATGCCGATACCGATGATGACGGTGACGGTGTGGCAGATTCAGAGGATGATTTCCCACTGAACTCTTCAGAAACAACCGATACTGACCACGATGGCATAGGCAACAATGCCGACCTTGACGATGACGGCGACGGAGTTTCTGACACAGATGATCCGGAGCCATTGAATTCAGCAGTCACAGGAAACGAGTATGTGCCTGGTTGGCCGTACTGGTATGTACTGATTGTCATTGGAATTGCCGCATTGATTGGACTTATCGGGCTTGGAGTGGTATGGTTCCTGTATAAACGGCCATAAACCTCAAATATTGATACTGGCAGACATAGTCAAACCATGACGAGGTGATACCGATAGTTTTATCTAGCCAGTATTAAATTACGCGCTGAGGGAAATGATTAAAGCGATTGCGTTTCTGGCCATATTCGGGAGCCTGGTGTTTCTGGGAACCGGAGGTATTTTTATCATAGCCGGAGGCTCGGATAATGTGCTCATCGGCGGAGCCAGCATCGGCATTGGTCTTCTTCTCCTCCTGATAACTTATTTCCTGGTAAGGGAGGAAGCGAAAAGGCCGATTAAACAGAACATCAATGTGACGCTCTCAGGCTCAGGGGAGTTCAGGCAGAGAGTCATACAATGCCCGAAATGTGGCGCTCCAGTTAAAGATGAAAATGTAAAAATGATTGACGGCGGTCTGCTCATCACCTGCCCGTTCTGTGAAAATGTCTGGACTCTGGAGGAAGAGCCGAAATGGTAGGTGGCCGATGAAGAAAAAATTCACAGCCTGGATATTGATTTTTGCCTTTCTGGCCATGTCATTCGGTTCCATAGTATTTATCCCTGCCAAGGCCAGAGCCCAGCTCAATTACGATTTTGCCCTGGAGGCGGAATATGTGGATGTCCAGATTAATCGGGACGGAAGTGTGGGCATTTATTATGAATTCCATTTCATAAATTATGGAGATCTGGATGGCGTCGACATTGGCCTTCCCAACAAGTATTATGACCTCTCGACTGCCTCAGCCCAGGTGGAGGTGGATGGCCGTACATTCAACCCGACATATATTCACAAATCACCCTGGATTGACATTGGCGTGGCCGTGGAATTCACAAGCCAGATAAGAAATGCCATAGAAAATGTTGGTCAGCGTTTCATTTTAAAATTCTCAATCAACAACCCGAAAATGGTCTGGGTCAATGAACTTATGGAGGATGGCGTGGGCATTCAGTTCATGCCCACTTGGTTTGAACCAACATTTCAGAGAGGCAGCACAGACTACCTGAGAGCTAGGATATTCTTCCCTCCTGGCTTCAATAATATCAGCCAGGCAGTTTGGCTTGAGGACCAGCCCTGGGATGTTATTGAATACAATACCACAAGCCAGCTCACCGTAGCTACATGGGAGGCCAACCAGGTTGAACCATCCACTCAATCACTAGGTTATTACAATGTTGGCGTGGGATTTCCCTCGATGTATGTTGACAAGTATTATCAGGAAACCATCTGGGACAAGGCCTGGGCAGTTGTTGTTTCCTTCTTTGATTTTCTCTTTGCAAATATTTGCTGTCTGGTATCTGCTGGCATCATTGCGATTATAGTCGCATATGCGTTCTGGTGGGACAGGCGGACCAAGGATTATTTCAAGCCGAAGATGACATCATTCGGCACAGGACCGAGGCGGGACCTTACTGCCGTGGAGGCCGCCGTGGTGCTGGAACGGCCACTGGACATGATAGCCACAATGATTCTTTTCGGGCTTATCAAAAAGAGGGTAATACGTTCCGAGCCAGCCGGGCAGAATTTCAAATATTTCAGAATTGAAGGCATGAAGCATGACCGCGATTATGAGAAAAAGTTCCTTGAGGCAATCAGGAAGGACGGCGAATTCAATGATAAAGATTTACAGAAGGCAATGATTTATCTCATAGATTCAGTAAGAAAAAAATTGGTGGGATTTGATTATCGTGCCACAAAGAAATATTACAAAAAGATTTGTGACAATGCCTGGAAGATGGTCCAGGAGGCAAAGACGCCTGAAATTATGGTCACAAAACTTGAAGACAAAAATGAATGGATGATGCTGGACAGGGATTATGATGGCCGCATGAATAGATTTCACACGCATCATTTCTATTGGCATACCCAGTCGTCTGCCGGAACAGGGCCGTCAATCAACATTCAAGGTCTGGCTCAGGGATATGTCAGCAATCTCCGGACAACCAGTAAAACCTTGGTATCAAATCTCAATTCCTTTGCAACCGCTATCACAGGAAAGACCAACAAGCCCACAAATTATGTCAGGGAGGCCGCGAACGCACTGGCATCCATGGATGCCGCAACCGACGGTAGCGGCGGGTTTAGCGGCGGTGGATTCAGTGGTGGCGGCGGAGGCGGTGGATGCGCCTGTGCTTGTGCCTGCGCCTGTGCATGTGCTGGAGGCGGTAGGTAATGCCAGTAAAAATTCATAACAAAATAATGAAGTTCGATGGCCGGGACGAGTTCAAGGGCCACAGATTCCACGTCCGAGTGGATTCCGAGGAGAAAGGTGTTCTAATTATTGATGCGTCCAGGCTGATATTTCTCAATGGAACTGCGGTCGATTATGTAGTTCACATTCTCAGAGGCGATGATGCACCCCAGACCTTCAAGGCAATGCGCAGGAGATATAGAAAATTGGATCTTGATATGGTTACCGAGGATTATTTGGCCATGAAGGCCCAGTTGTCAAATTATCTTTCTGGTGACTATGACATAATTGAGGCTGTTGGCAGCGAAAGCCCACTTGCTGGCGCGGACGAGCTTCCATCCCCATACCGGGTGGACATAGCACTCACTTACAAATGCCAGAATAAATGTGAGCATTGCTACAACGAAACAAAGGAAATGCCGGAACTGGACCCCGAAACTTGGAAGAAAGTTCTGGAATGGCTTTGGGATGCAGGAATTCCACATGTGGTATTCACGGGCGGAGAACCGACCATGTACCTCGGATTGAAGGAGCTTTTTCTCAAATCGGAAGAACTGGGTCAGATAACCGGCCTGATTACCAATGGAAGAAATCTGGCAAAACCGGGTTATGTCAAGGAACTGGTCGATGCAGGAATGGACCATGTGCAGATAACGCTGCTTTCGCATCTGGATGAGGAGCATGACAGGATGGTGGGTGCGTCAGGGGCTTGGAAGGAGACTGTCCAGGGCATTAAAGCCGCGCTGGCGGAAAATCTCTATGTTAGCACGAACACCACAATCATGAAGAACACGCTGGCAGGCATCGAGGAAACAATGAATTTTCTTATATCCATCGGAGTGAAGAACATCGCTTTCAACGCGTTGATACGATCAGGCCAGGGAAAGAGTGCTGAGAGCATTACCTTCGAAGAGCTGGCAGCCGCACTGGAACGCCTGAAAATAATTGCCGAGGAGAAGGATATCAACCTGATATGGTACGCACCGACCCCATATTGTGAGTTCAACCCGATCAATTATGGTCTGGGAATTAAGCAGTGCACTGCATGTTCCATCAACATGGCCATGGAACCGGATGGCACCGTAATACCCTGCCAGAGTTATTATTCGCCGTTGGGAAAGGCCCTGGGTGACTGGGAGAATATCTGGAACCATGAGCTTTGTCAGAAAATTCGGGAGAGAAAATACATGCCTGAAAAGTGCCAGAACTGCGAAATGTGGCAGCTTTGCGGAGGCGGTTGCCCCCTCTCAATCGAACATGGTGATTATCTCTGTGGCGACAGGTTCTCAAATCCATAAAATAATATATAATTCACCATATTAATTTGTAGCCAGTATTTCTAAATCTTTGGAATGCGATTATAAAGTAATAATTCATTCCATTGCCTCTCCCCAGGGTATGGCCGAGATGCATGATGTGTGTATATTTACCGATGTCCGATAGCAACCGTCCCTTTCAGCCCACTCAGCATCCGAAATGCATGCATCGATGACCTGCCTCACGCCATCCATGGTCATCTCCCCTTCATATTCTAGCCCATGCACGTTTTTAAAATATTCTTTAACGTATTTTTCAGGGGTCATCAAAGGCAAGCTTGGACTGGCCCTCCCTTTCAGGAACCATTCGAGCGCTTCACCCGAAAGCCGGAGCGGGATTTGAGCCTGGTCATATTCGCGTTCGATCGGGTGGCCTGTCGGGAGCTTGACACTGAGCACTTTCCTGTCTGCCATCCACTCATGGCTTGTTTTCAGGAGATTGCGTTGCATCCTCATGCGGTTGAAAAGGTAAATATAATTTGGATCTGAGGGATATGGCTGCTCGAAGCCCAATTTTGCGGCATCCCTTGCAGGAAGAAGCCCATTTTCGAGGATGCTTGGAAGGCATGTCTCGAAGGTTATGTGAAAGAACACCCCATCCTTCCCAGGATTGACAGTTGTATTCATTCCTTCCTCCCCACAGCCCAGAACACCGGATTATACTGAAGCAGTGTCCCATTTTTCAGGGCTTCATCCACAACAATTTTCATCTCTCCCCTGACTGATTCCTCGGCCCATTCCAGTTCTCCGAGGATTTCTTTGCCTGCTTTCTCCAGTGGCCACACACCATGATGCACCCCGATTTCGGCATTTAATCCTGCATCTGAGAATATACTTCTCAATTTCCTGCCGATGAACGGGTCCGCGCCCCGGGATTGCAAATCAGATACGAGGATTTGACCAAGTTTTTCCATGGCAGAGGGATAATCTATCCTGGCGCCGTAATCCGGTTCCGCAAGGCATATCACCCATTTTTTCGAGACTCTTGACATTTCCTTGAGAACCTTGACAGGTTCCCCAAGCCAGAGCAGTAGAAATGAGCAGTAAACTATGTCGAAAGAATCGTTCTCGAATGGTAATTTGTAACCATCTGCCAGGGAAATATCAAGGCCCTTTTTCTGGCACAGAGCCACCATGCCCGGGTCATTGTCCACGCCTTTTACTTCCAGATATGCCGACAAAATTTCCATGACATGGCCTGCGCCGCAGCCCACTTCAAGCGCAGTTTTTGTTCCCCCATCAAGAATTTTTTCATGCAATAGCCAGAGCCAGGAATCGCGCAGCCAGAGGGATTGGCGGTTGAGCTGTTCTATCAGTTTCTTTTCCACGTTTGGAAAATCCGTCGAACGTATAATAGGTTTCCGGCATAGGCGCAACAAACTTTAATAGAATGATGCTATTGGTCGTTTGTTGCGGGGATAGCCAAGCCTGGCCAACGGCGCAGGACTTAAGGTCTGATGACGCAAGAGTTCATAAATGCCAGATAGGACATCCTGTCCTTAGTGGTTCGAGGGTTCAAATCCCTTTCCCCGCACCTATTTTTCCCGAATCTCGACTTCGTGAGTGATCTTCGCAACCTTTCCGACCATGGCCCCGACCAAACAGTACTTCTCTGCGGAAAGTTTTGCAGCCTGCTCCAGAGGTTCAGGTTTCAGGTCTTTGCCCACAAATATGAATTTCATATGGATGGAAGAATATACCTTGGGATGCTGGTCAGTTCTTTCGGCTTCTATCTCAATCCAGAAATCGTCGAAAGTTATGCGCTTTTTCTGAAGTATCCAGACAATGTCCATTGCTGTGCAGCCGCCCAGGGATATGAGCAATAATTCCATCGGGCTTGCGGCCTTGGGTGGCTCAGTCTCAGTTTTACTCGAACCCATCGGCACCCAAACGCCGCTCTCGGCCTTTCCCTGGAAGCTCATTTCGCTGTTCCATTTGACGAGGGCTTTCATGAAACTCTATATTACTTGGACAACTAAAAACCTTCTCCTGAATAATTGATGATGGTCACTTCAACTTCTTGACACTTCTCTCTATTTTTTTCCTTATTTTCTCATAGGAAAGTGGCGGGCCAGTGGTTATTTCCTTGTCATCGATAAAGACTGCATTCACTATTCCCCATTCCAGAAAAATCTTCCTGTCCGAAGTATCAATATGTCGGAATACAACCTTGTCACCGAACTCTGATGAGGCACGCATGGCCCTCTCAAAAGTAATGCTTCCGGCCGGGCACCAGCCAGCATTGAATCCTGTGACTGCAACCTTTCCAGAAATTCCCTGGGGCTTCTTTTTCTGTTTTATCCATTTCGGAGGTTTTGCGTCATCCGTAAATCGTTTCCAGAGTAGAACCATGCCACCATTTTTATCAACTGGCTCATATCCCTGTTTCTTGAACCAGGAAGCTTTCATCCAGAACGGCAAAGATACGCCCCAGGCAGCAAGTCCTTTTGCGCCCAGATTTCGTACGTCTTCCTCGGCAGCCTTCAACAGAGCCTTTCCCATACCTTTTTTCTGAAAGTTTCCTCTTCCCTCTTTGTAACCATGTACCCAGATGCACAGAACAAAGTAAAGGTCATGCCCTTCAATAAAAGAATCTTCAACCGGAAGATATTGGATCATACCTCCCACATTTCCCTTTTCGTCGGTTCCCAGCTTGACCCGGACCTTGTCCTTATTTTTTCCATACCAGCATTCTTTGTGATTGCCGGATTCCTTCATCTCATCGGACCAGTCTTCAAGGCAATGAAAGTATAGTTTCTCATGTTCTTCTGTCAAATCAATAATCGGCATTTTTCCACCGACTGTAAATCATTAGAGAGGATATTAAAGTTGAGGATGTATACTTCAAAAAGGGCCATGGCAATCATGCCCCGCCTGTTTTTATTCAGCATCCAAATTTATCCGGTATCCAAAGTCCTGATGGACATTTGGAACGAGGAGGTGTATTGGACGGTTAGCTGGGTGCTTTTATCGGTATCCAATTTTATCCGGTATCCAAAGTCTGCGGACATTTGGAAACGAGCAACGTGTGGACACGGTAACCAAACCCTGAGGAAATTAGCGAACTACTGAAGTTAGGT
>JAUSPR010000041.1 GCA_030655715.1 Thermoplasmata archaeon | reverse complement strand
GCCTGACCCGGCAGGTTACACCGGATTACTGAGTTATAACATGAAGCTGCCTGTGTTTTCTGCTTTACTTGCTGTGTTCTCGCTGGTGCTGGGCGTGGAACCTCTCCCCTTGCTTCCCTATTTCTGCGCCCTGATTGGTGCACTTGCCGTGGTCTTCATATATGTTCTCGCAAGGGAACTGACAAAAAATGAACTGGCTGCATTGGGGGCAGGAATTTTCGCGGCTCTTACCGGACTCTTTGTTTATGTCACGACCGCGGCAATGAAACAGCTACTGGCTATCACTTTGCTTTGTTTCATTCTGTTCCTGTACACTAAAAGAAAAGACTGGCGATTCCGCGCCGCGCTTGCCATCTCATTGATATTGCTGCCTTTCACCCATCACCTGGCAACATTGATTGCTATACTGGCTCTGTCATTCGCACTTGTTGGGACTGCCTTCAGACGCGGGGAACAACATGTTCAGACAATGCGTGAATTCATGCTTGATCTCATCATCGGGCCAGGCATATTGATGATATCCCTCGCTTATTACGGAAGCGTCGACCTGGAGATTGCGACAGAAGTGTTTAACACCAATGATATGGCACTTCTGACCAGTGTGGCAATCATTATGAGCGTATTCGCGAGACTGCTTTCCATGACTGTGCAAACCAAACCCTGGTTCTTCCTTGCGAAGAAGGAGAATGGTGTTGGATTTTTTACAATCTTTGATGAGAAAGTGCTTGTCCTGCTAATTGGAATAGGCGCACTTTACCTGAATTCAAAAATCCACCTTTTCACAGGCGGCCAGCTTACTTCAGACACTTTGCTGAGGCTCATGTTCCCCTACCTCTTACTAACTGTCATAGGACTCATAGGTTTCAATGTTCTCAGGTACACAAAATTTCCAAATCGGCATCTGGTGGTGGGCATGTTCCTGGCACCTCTATCCATGATGGTTTTTTCGGCCCTGAGGGGTCTGGACCTTTTCGGTTTCATGGTGGCTTACAGAAGCTACAATTTCATTGACATACCGCTGGCCATTACGGCGGGCGTGGGACTTGCTTTCATTGTCAGTAAACTAGCTTCACTTGCGAAACAGAACAATTTCTTCAAACCGTTCCCTGCCTTCGCAATGGTTCTGTTCATCATACTATCCGCAATGGCTCTGCCGCTCGCTTATAACAGTGAGGACGCGTTCAGCGTCCAGGAAGTCACACATGACTATGAGTTCACTGTGATGGAATGGACATCCGAACATCAGATGGAAAGCATTATCACGGACCAGAGATTGGGCGATATCATAGACCCCTATTTCGATGTACGGGCGGATAAAAGCGGGCCATACCGAATGAGAAGTGGGAGCTTTGCAGAGGGAGATGTGCTGCTCGTATCCATGGACTGGACCGAGAGTGGAGCGCAGATGTATCCCTTTGGAAATGTTATTTTCGAGAAAGACAGAATGGCAGAGTTATTGGATAGCTGGAACGTATGCTATGTTGGCGGTCCAGAGGGAAGGGAGATGGTGGTAGCCATTGTCCCATGAATTGATAAAACTTGATGGTTCTGACGGCGAGGGCGGTGGGCAAGTCCTAAGAACCGCGTTGGCCATGTCCACAGTTACGAAAAAATCAATGATTATTGAGAACATCAGAGCCAATAGACCGAATGCTGGTCTGGCTAGACAGCATCTTGCCGGACTTCATCTTATCAGGGACATATGCCAGGCAACTGTCTCGGGCGATCATATCGGCTCCAAATGCGTGAAATTTGAACCGGGAGAAATTCAGCATGGCGAATACAGCCTGGACGTGGGCACAGCAGGCAGCGTTACCCTGGTGCTTCAAACAGTTCTTCCTACACTGGCATCGGTCGAGGGAAAATCCACAATCACAATGAGAGGTGGGACAGATGTAAAATGGGCCCCGCCAGTTGATTATTACAAAATGATGTTGTTCCCGATTCTGAAGAGTATGGGTCTTGAATGTACAATAGAGGTAGAGACCAGAGGTTACTTTCCCAAAGGCGGAGGGAAAATCACATTCAGGATTATTTCGAAAGGACACATGGAACCTTTAAAACTTGATGCATTTTCTGACGTCCAAAAAATAACTGGTGTTGTGAATATCACGAGTTTACCGGTAAAAATCGCCGAACGAGTGAAGGATTCAGCATTGGAAGCATTGTCTGAAGACCTGAGAAAATTGGCTGACATTAGTATCGAACACAAGGACCGGGGACCGAGCCAGGGCGTGGGCATCGTGCTGGCAGCCACGGATGGTAAAGGCATTCTCGGAGCAGATTGCCTGGGGGAAAGAGGAAAGCCCGCGGAGAAAGTGGGCCAGGACGCGGTAAGGGAGTTGATGGTCGAGATTGAAGGCGGTGCAAGCGTCGACCTCCACTTGTCGGACCAGTTATTGCCATTCCTGGCATTGGCTGGTGGAAGTTATTCCGCAAGGAAGCTGACAGGCCATGCTGGAACCAATGTCAAGACAATCGAGAAATTCCTTGGTCCTGTTATAGAAGTGGAGGAGAGCGAGAGGGTGCGCTTCAAAGCATCGAAATGATGACCCTGGCCATCATCAGCCTTCGGTTCGCTAATTATCCATACATAGAAGGCTGATTTTGAAACGATACTCCGTCGCATATCGTGCGGTTTATAGAGTAGTAACTCAAAGCCGTATGGCTTTGAGAAATCAGGTATGCGACCTACGGAAACAGGCCATAATAAGCCTTCGACTGCTAATTATTCGTACATAGAAGGCAGATTTTAAAACGATATACCGTCGTGTGCCGTACAAATAT
>JAUSPR010000039.1 GCA_030655715.1 Thermoplasmata archaeon | reverse complement strand
CTGAAGGAGACTTTTGTCTTCGGCGGGCTGAACCAGATACAGATTGTCGACAGAACAAGGGATCAAGGAAGGGTCGGCGACACGCTGAAACTGCGGTACTATACTGACGGCGACAATCATAATCTCCGTTTAACGTTCGATTACTGCGAAGGTGAGCATTATTACAAATATTCCGGTTGGAAGAGAATGTTCGGCCAGTATGTGCTGCTCGATTCCCCGGTCAAGAAAATGGACATGGACCAGTTCCACGTTCTGCTTGCCGAGGTAGTTCGCCAGTGGTATGAATCACATCTCAAGCGCGACAGAAATGTACTTCTGAACTACATGGGAAGTACGTTTGAGAAAGGCGAGACGTATACGCTGTAAATCCGTAACCTGTTTGCTTTCAGATTGCTGGTTACGGATTTACAGAACACCTTTGAGAGTGTTTGTTCCTAAGTTGCTTACTCATGGCGAATCCTTGATATTGCTTGATTTAGATGTCGGATTCACCGATTGCTTACAGATTGTTGCGAGTCGTATGGCATTCGATTTAGCTATAAGATGTAGCCATGCCATGGTCGAATGCGTTGCGCGAAGGTGCTTAGAGATGCATTCAACTTGCGGAGGAATTCTGTTAATCCCGAACCACTACCAGCCTGCACCCTTCCCTTAATCTAATGACCCGCAGCTTTCTCTTTTTGGCCCTTTGCATTAGCTCCACATCATTGGTCATCACATAACCCTTGAGCTTCACTGCCAGTTCCAGGACCGAGTCATCGCCCGCTTTCTTGGTGGGCATTACCTCCCTGGATAGTGCCAGCTTGAGCGCGCCCCTGGCGTTCATATTGGTTACTGCCAGCTTTTTCAGTTCACCGAGCAGTGGCTCAGGTACAACAATCTTATAATCTCCTAAAAGCCTTGATAATTCAGAGTCAATGTTAAATTTTTTCTTGAACGGCGCGATAAGTGCGTTCGTGTCCGCTATAACGTAATTCATTTTAGAATACCATACCCGATAAGGCGCCATCTATTGGCAATCCTGCGGCTGATGGCAACCCCTTGACCGGGCTCGGCGCATACTGGCAGCTTTAGCTTCACATCGGCAAGAGTGTCCCTCGCACTGGAAACCGAGCCTACGGTCGTCGCGGTTCCGACGCTCAGCATCAGCGGCTCATTGCTCTTCAGCGATTCCACGTTCAGTTCATCAGCGGCACCAACAACCCTGTCCAGTAATTTGACTTCCATCTTCAGTTCATGCAGAACATTTGGGAGGGTTTCCGACTTGCCCAGTACCTTGCCGATGAGGGAATCAGATTTCGTAAATGATGGGTCTAAATTTGTGCCGATAGCGATAAGTCCGCCCGGGCCAACTTCGTCCACATGGTCGTCTCCCGAATGCAGGGAAACAATGGTGGTGCAGATAGGTTCCCAGGTAACCTTGCCCTTGATCTCGACCTTGAGGCCGGGTTTTATTTCAATTTCCTCGCCCATCTTCAATGTGCCCTGGGTGAGCGTGCCGCCCAGAACGCCGCCAATAAGGTCTGCCGGGCGCGTTCCAGGTTGGTTAACATCGAACGAACGGGCAATATGCATCCTCGGGGGCAGTGAAGCATCAACAATGGGCGATGGAATAAACTCGTCAATAGCTGCCAGCAGGGCGTCAATATTCTCCTCGCTCTGCGCGCAAACCGGTATAATTGGAGCGTTTTCTGCAAACGTGCCCTTGACGAAGGCCTTTATCTGCTGATAGTTCTGAATGGCTTGCCCTTCCTCAACCAGGTCAATCTTGTTCTGAACGATAATGATATTTTTAACATTGGAAATTGTAAGGGCCATCAGATGTTCCTTGGTCTGTGGCTGGGGGCATTTTTCATTGGCTGCGATGAGAAGTATCGCGCCATTCATTATTGCAGCACCGGAAAGCATTGTGGCCATGAGCGTCTCGTGGCCAGGTGCGTCAACGAATGATACCGTCCTGAGAAACTTAGTTTCTGACTCGCAATGCGGGCATTTCTTCTTTGTGGAGAATGCATCGTGGCTCTGACATTTGGGACATTTGTAAAAACTTGCATCGGCATAGCCCAGTTTTATGGTAATACCGCGCTTGATTTCTTCAGAATGTCTATCAGTCCAAGTACCGCTGATAACTTTGGTAAGTGTGGTCTTGCCATGGTCAACGTGCCCAATCATTCCAATGTTGACTTCGGGGTGACCTTCAACTTTCATTGGGCCCCTCTTCCTTCTTTGCAAGGAGCTCATCAACGGAGCGCGGGCCTCTGGTAACTACCTTCATGTTTACCTGGACTATATCGGGAGAAACCTGATTGCCCCTCATAGTCTTTCTTCGCCTCTCACCGTCCATGTGGGGATCGAACCCCAGACCCTTCGAGATAAGCAATCGCTTTCTCCTCGGCCCTGGCAAATCGCGCCTCATGGGGAATCCGTCCTTGTCAGAACCGCCAGTAATTTCCAACTTGTACCCAGGCATCTCGACGAATATGCCATCCATCTTGTCACCTATCTTCTTTCCGAGAATGGCGTTTGCCTGGTTACCATCCACCTGTTTCTGGTAGGATTTTCCCGTCTTGGGGTCTGATATATTGGCTCTCAATTCCACCATGTAGATTGCTCCAGCATGTCCGATTGGTTCGGATGGAGGCCTAAAACGCTTCTTTTATATAAAGCTTGAGGACTTTGATTTTGCATGACTGGATGGTTTTCGATGCATTGTAAACTACCAGCCCTTAAAAGGACTGGCGTTTGTTGCTAGTGTCTCGTCAATCCTCAAGTGTCGGATAAAGCCGAGATAACTTTACCCGTGCATCCTCGGTTGTGAATTGCCAATTAACTTTTGCATTTTTGTTGTTTCTGTATTTCTGCCATGCCAGCACCTCTTTTCTGACAACT
>JAUSPR010000034.1 GCA_030655715.1 Thermoplasmata archaeon | reverse complement strand
GATTTTTCTTGTTTACTGAATATTTTTCTTTTGGAGCCCGAGCCAGCGCAGTGAGGTTAAAAGAAAAATACTCGGTGGGGTAGCAACGGCACCCGGCCAACCAGACATTCTCGCATTGCCAGGACCGAGTTCCAGCCTACCCGACCCAATCACGTTCCGAACCCCAGTTCGGATACCGATTAAAACACCCCCCACACACAAACCACCTCCGCCCGCCCCGCTCCATCCCCGGCCCCCTCTTCCTTGTAACCACCACTTCCACATAATTTCCTAACCCCGTCATCACGTTCCGAACCATAGTTCGGATGCCGGTAAAACACACCGCACAAACAGCGCGGGCATTGCCCTCGGCATCGTGGTAGAACGGGTCGCCCGCCAGGACGCGCCCCAACATGGGTATTTCAGTCATGAGGAAGAATATCCGGGCGGGGGTAAAATGATAGTTATAACTTAGTTATAATTTCTCGTTCCAAATGTCCGCCAGGACTTTGGATGGAGATAAAAGCCCACACATAGTTCGTCTCCGAATCCCCTCAGGGTTCGGATGCAGATAAATTCAACTTCGCAAGCATCTTCCCTGCCCCGATATCCATCTTCGAGAAGGCGAACCATTTCTTACCCAGATCCTTTAGGGATGCGCCAAAATGATACACTGTTTTATTGTCAATGATGATGAACCTGTCATGGGAATTCCTGAACTCTTTTATTTCGATGGGCGGGTACTGTTCGTTGAACATTCGAACATCCTGGGCCAGTGATTTTGATATGGTTCTGGTGAGAAGCGTGACTTTTACATTCTTCTTTCGTTTTGTCAGGTGGATGAGAACACTATCATCCAGATAGTTGTCTATGATGACTATAGATTTTTCCGCGCTCCTGAACAGATCGGAGATGAAAATATAGGCGTCGAACACCTGGCCGTCGAAAAATATGCCCTGCTTTGGCACGATTTCCTTGGATTCGATTGCATTCAGCACCTGTTCCATTTTTTTGTCCGTTTCGATCTGCTTGAACTCAAGGGTGTCCAGCCTTTGAAAGATCAGAGCATTGGAGGCGATGAAACGGCGCATAGCCACGAAGGCACGCATGATTTGAATGCTCACCTCCACAGCCCTATCGCTTGTGAGAACAGAGGAAATAGCAGCCACGCCCTGTTCGGTGAACACATAAGGGTATGAACCTCCAAGGTGCTGGCGTGAAGGTATCGCATTTTGCGACACCATGGCATTCACCTCTTCATCTGTAAGCCGGAACATGAAATCCGAGGGAAATCTGGCTATGTTCCTTTTCACCTGTTCTCTTAATCTGATTGGCTTCACTTCATATAATTCGGCCAGGTCTCGATCCAGCATTACCTGAACTCCGCGTATCGTGTGTATTCTGTTCCGGATGTCTTCCTTAAAGGTCAATTCGCTGTCGATTGTTTCGGTCATAGCTATTTCCCAGTTCATTAATCACTACATGGCCATCGTATAAATACAGGCAGAGGGGGTCGGCGAAAGTGTTAGGGCCGCGCACCCCCCACACACAAACCACCTCCGCCCGCCCCGCTCCATCCCCAGCCCCCTCTTCCGGGTAATTGCCATTTCCACATAATCATCAAACTCCAAATCAATCGCGCACCCACACCCCGCGCACACCGCGCGGGCATTGCCTTCGGCATCGTGGAAGAACGACTCGCCCGCCAGCACGCGCTCTGGAGTGGGTATTTCAGTCATGAGGAAGAATATCCGGGCGAGGCTAAATTGATAGTTATAGGTTGGTTATGCGTTAGTTATCACTTGCTCCCAACCTTCCCCTCGACCCATTTCAGGAATTGGGCGGCCTGCCTCACGGCTTTCTGTGCTTCCGCTTTGGACATCCAGTCGCCCATATATCCGGCCTGGGAGCGCAGGTTCATCGCGTCCTTCAACCTCTCCCTTTGCGAACCATCATCTATGTTCTTTGCTGCGTCAGCATGGAGTTTCAGGCATTCTCTGTGATCGGCCGAGGCCCGCTTTTCGAGATGATGGATTGTGAAGGCATCGTTCGCGTTAATCATGGCCTGTATCGCAACGAATACAGCGGCATTGTATCTTTCCGCAACCATGTTTTCATTGGCGGATTGTAAGAATTCCTTTGCCTGGTAGAGGAATTTCATTGCTTCTGCCTTTCTCACGCCTTTAACCATTCGGCATCACCCCACAGCACCTTCCCTTCGTTCATAACACCGACGATGAAGCTGTCCAAATTCTGTATTTTGTCGGTCAGGGCTTTTTTGGACAGACATATGGGCGAGATTATTGTATCAGAATCATCCAGTGCATTGCCCGTCGCTTCATCGAGATTGTTCGGTCGCTTCTCTGACCTCGTGACAATCAGCAGGTCAATGTCTCCTGGGTGAGGTTCATTCCTGGCCACGGAGCCGAACAGGACTATGCTCTCCACTTCTGCCTTGTCCAGATTCTTCACGAAATCCTTGGCAATGTCCATGAAGGCGTTCCGTTCCCTTTTTATCATTTCCCGAACAACCTTGTACATCGGATGTTTTTCATTGATTTTATAAAGTTTTGACCGACCGGCCTTTCTGGTTACGAGGGCGCGGGCGCTTGCGAGTTCTCCGACCGCAGGATGTACGGTCCCATAGGACATGCGTACTGCCCTGGCAAGGTCCTCAACGGAATAATCCCTATCTGGATTGGCCGCTGTTTCCCTGATGATGCGCACCTTGGCCTTTGAGCCGAATAAACCTTCCAACATAGGTCGGAATACGCTTGACCGATATTAATAGTTATCGAAAAATCGATTCTAGTATCGAAAAATCGATAACAAATGAGAATTCCATCTCTGCTGCGTTCTCAAATTGCCTAGGCACTTAATACATGAATAATGCGCTTGAACCGATGCCCACAAGACATTCTCCCCAGCTCAACCCTCCAAATGCCCTCAGGCTTTGGATTCCGATAATTTCCGTACCCGGCTTCGATTAATCGAAAAACTATCGGAGCAGTTCCTCAACCCTCTCCAAGGATTCCCCAGCTTTCCTCACAGCGATTTTCGCGCTCTCAGCATCGTACGTAGATGCGTAATCCGCGCCATGCCTGAGGTCCATGCACATCTCCAGGTCGTTGACCAGGGCTTTTTCGGCGGGACAGAGCTCCTTCAGGGCGACCTGCAGGCAGTAATGACCCTTTTCTCTGTAACCTTTGGAAAGGACAAGGGCTTTGGCCGCATGAAATATTGAATAATACGCTTGGACCGAAGCCCATTTTGCGTCGCCCTCTTCAAGGCTGTCCGCAGCACGGCCGTAATCATAGCTTGCGCTATCCATTTCCTTCTTTATCATTTCCGGGGAAGGTTCGACCTTCACCAATCTCTTCTCCGCAATACATCTCTCAAACGCGCTCATCATCAGCCCGGTAAAGCACTATTCCTTTATCAATTTCACCATGGAAAGCCGGATCTTTCTCTCTGGATAGAATTAGTTGTCCTGGCGTGAATATGACGCTTTGGATTTTCCTTGATAATTTTATGGTTTTCAACAAAGCTCGAATTTTGTCTGGATTATCTGTCACTATCATTAGATCGATATCGCTTTCAAGCGTGTCAGTACCAGAAGCGCAGCTGCCGAAAAGGACCACTTTGAAGGTAATAGGGATTAGTGAATCGACAAGTTCCTTCAGTTCCAGCAAGTTGGCGAATATCTTGAAATGAGGTATTGCCGGATTAGCATCATCCGTTAGGTAATACAAATTACGACCGCTCTTTCTGGACCTGGCAAGGCCCAGAGCTTGGAGTTCTTTCAGGGCCTTGTGGCACCCGCCCAGACTCGCGCCGATAATGCGGGCAATTTCCCTGACGTAGAATTCCTTGCCTGGGGATCGGGAAAGATGCACCAAGATTGTGAGTGCCAGGGGTTTGATGTTCATTTTATCGAACATATGTTCACTATTATGAACGATATAGTACACATTATTTAAATATTTGCTCTACCGAGCGAGCAGGTGAACCCGAGTTTTCTTATTTGCTAAATATTTTTCTTTTGGAGGGTGAAATTTCACCCTGGGCACCCAATCAATCGGATTCGATTTTCGAGCAGGGTAGGCCGATTTTTCTCTTACTCGATATTATCTTTTGGAGGCCTATCCGGCGGAGAAAATTGTAAAAGAGAATACCGCAGCGCAGAAAATCTTTAAAGAAAAATACTCACAAACACCAATAGCAAAACATCCCTTAAAACCCAGGGTGTAAGCCCAGGGACGTGAGGCCTAACCAACGTTACCCAGGCCTCTCTAATCTAGAATTTCTTGGATATATGACAATTTTTCACCTTTCGGGGGCCCCGCCTGTTTTTATCGGTATCCAAAGTCTTAGGACATTTGGAACGGATGATGCAGAAGTGATTGGCGGGGGGGTCAGGTACTGATTCCACCATAGTAGAAAAACATTTAAGCAGCAATCCGCTATCATCACAAGTAGGTGGAAACATGGCCGAAGGTCGTATTAGAACTTTTGTAGGTGGACTGGACACGCGCATGGAAGGCGGTATTCCCGACAAATATGTCACATTGATTTGCGGCCGAGCCGGAACCATGAAGTCCACACTCGCATATTACATATTATATAATAATTCAAAGATTAAAAAGAAAAGAGGCATCTACGTCACGCTGGAACAGACCCGCGTGAGCCTGCTGGAACATATGATAAAATTGGGCATGGACCCTCGAAATCTCACTGATTCCGGCATTGTGGTTATCGATATGACACGGCTTCGCAAGGAAACAAAGATGAAATCTTCGATTGATGACGTTAACTGGGTGGATTCGATTCTTCAGACCGTGGAAACCTATAAAACCAAATATGCCTGCGATATGCTGGTGCTGGATTCCCTGGCTGCGCTGTACTCGCTTGCCACGTTCAATAATCCGAGGAGCGATATTTTCTTCTTTTTCGAGAAATTACGAGAACTGGATATGAGCGTTTTCATTATCTCCGAAATGCTGGATCCGGATAAGGAACTCTTTGGCATGTTCGGCGTGGAGGACTTCCTGGCTGACGGTATTATCCATCTGGATTTGGAAAAGAGCAGCCGCCGCGTGAACCTTTTCCTGAGCGTTTTCAAGATGAGAAAAACCAACCATGACCGTTCCTATTACCCGTTGATGTTCGACGGTTCAAAATTCGAAATAATTACGGATTGATTAATATGAACATAGTCATAGGAATTACCGGTGCTTCAGGCGCGCTTTATGCGATAAGACTGGCTGAGGAACTGTCAGAGCAATGTCGGATTACGCTCATTGCCTCGGAAACAGCAAAGCAGATTATTACCGAAGAAACTGAAATTGAGTATGCGGATTTGGAGGAACTGGCCCATGAATCGTTTCCCAATAATGACATGAATGCCAGCATCTGCTCCGGCAGTCGAGACTTCGACGCCATGGTGATAGTTCCGTGTTCCATGACAACACTTGCAAAGATTTCCAGCGGCATTGCAGATAATGTCATTACCAGGGCGGCGTCCGTCGCCCTGAAGGAGAAAAGGAAATTAATAATCGTGCCCAGGGAAACGCCATTGAATTCCATTCACCTGGAGAACATGCTCAAGCTCTCCAGGGAAGGTGTGATAGTCCTGCCTGCCATGCCAGGTTTTTATGGGGGTCCGGAAACCGCAATTGACATGGTGGATTTCATTGTCGGCAGAATAATGGACCAGCTTGGATTGGACAATGATATTAGCCCGAGATGGGGCGAAGGTAATCAATAATTCATTTTAGTTTACTGATTATCTCTAAAAACACTTTTTCAACATTTTTGCCAGTTTTGGCACTTGTCTTTATTATCTTGTAGCCAGCGCTATTCAATATGTCACATTCCTGGGTTTCAGCAATATCCCACTTGGTGGCAGCCACTACCACAGGAATTTTTCCGACCTTTTGTATCAAAATATTATGCCACTGGACAAGGGAATCGAAACTTCCAGGCCTTGATAAATCGCAAACGAGTATCGCGCCATCAGCTTCAGAAGTGAAAGCAGGATGAAGCTTGAGCGTGTGTCCGGCCACATCCCAAATAATTAAATTGATGATAT
>JAUSPR010000026.1 GCA_030655715.1 Thermoplasmata archaeon | reverse complement strand
TCCTGATGAGCTCAAGCTGGCCTACGCCAATTTTTTCAAAGAGGTCCCTCATGAATTGAAACAAGGCTGTGTTGCTGGCCTCCTGGACACTCATACACTTGAGCATTTTTCTTGTTTCCTTCGGGGGAACTTTCGAACTTTTGATTGCGGTGGCGACTGCTGATTCCAGTTTGGTCAATGAGCCAAGAGATGCGATAGTCTCGGCAAAACTGCTGAACTCATTGGCACCGTTATTCAAATCATCCCTCCTTTGAGGTCATTCCAGAGATGAGCTTGTTTCCAGATGTTGTGACATTTTCGTCCGGGCCAATCAGCCCCTTCTCCTTTGCGATACCTGTCAAATCATCAACAGTTTGCGGTTCGACATTCAGAAGTTTGCAGAGCAATTCCTGGTCGTCAATCCCGAGGGAGCGGAATCGTAAAAGTGATTTCAATTTGTCGCTGCCGCCTTCATCCGATATCGACGGCAGCAGGAAATGCCGGAGTGCCAGTAGGCGTTCAGCTCTCTGGCCGGAAACCATGATGTCAAGTGACGGAATCTGCAATCTGAGCTTCAGGGGCTCGTCGCTAACAACTGTGATATTTTCAAGATCTTTAACCGGGAGTTCGTACCATGTAGCGCCGTCAGTCAGAAATAACCCGGATAATGAAAGATAAAGACCACCTTTTCTCCAAATAAGACTTAGTTTTATACCGTCATCTCCTGCATGGTTTATGACGAATTCTACATTCTCATATTTCTGTGCCTTCATCTTATTCCCTCAATTATTCTATAAATCTATGTAATACGTTCATGTTTAAATATATTTCGTAGATTTCAACACATTTTACCCCTATGAAAACTATATGGTATAAAAAGTAAATTACCACGCCAGTATAATTTTGCAACTATTATGGTATGTAAGGTAAATTATGACTCAAAAGTAATTTCAATTCGGGCGGCGGCGGCTGCAGGTTTTAGTGCTCGGCCTTGCGGGATAAGGTCGATAAGTTCGTATTTTGAAAGCGCGTTCAAATCATCATAGACATTCTTGTAATCTCGATGCAGAGCGGTGGCAAGAGTTCGAATTGATTTAGGGTTATTGTTCATCAAGTATTCAAGAAGTTCTACCCTTCTAGGAGAAAGTGCATCGAAAATTTCAGAATCCCTTAGAATTATAATATCATGAAATTCTGCGCCATCGGCAAGATTTTTCCACATCACATAATCGTCCATCATTCCCGGTGAAGTACACTTCGAAATCAGCACTTTTTGATGCAAGGATGTGAGCGAGCCGTACTTCTTCTCCCATACCTTGAGCATATCCTCGATATCGGCGGGTTTCCTTTTCTTCACAATTTGAATCTTCATATTCGCACCTATAATTGAGACAGCTCCATTGAAAGAAGATTTTTTCTGAAAATTTTGACCAGCTTCAGCACTTCCTCCGCATTCTTCTCATTGCATGATTTTTGCTCGACCAGGACTCCTGAACCATCAAATTTATCCACATGCGGTTGCCTGTCCCAGTTGTCCCACTTCACATAAGGTGTCCAGGAACGGCCCTTGGTTCTAACCATGTAAGTGTGACTGTAAAATCGAATTCGGCCAGCATTTTCCAGAACAAGGCTTTCCACCATCTCGTTCTTGTGCACCCATGTTTTTTGCCTAGTGAGTTTCATCGGCCTAACAATGCATTTGCCTATATTATAAATTATGATATAGTAGTATATTGTAATTATAGAGCAACACTTTCAATGCGTGGCTATTATTGGGAAATCTCAGGACATGAAGTAATCAGCAAGATTGAGACCTTTCTTGGCAATCTGGCTTGCAGGTTTTATCTCCAAGGCCTTGTTGAATAACGGAATTGCTTCCTTGAACCGGCCCAGACCTTCCAGGGCAGCGCCCTTCTTTCCCAGCGCATCCGGGTTGTTCGGGTCCAGTGAAATTGCTTTGTCAAATACTGGCAATGCCTCCTCCAGCTTTCCCATTGCTGCAATCGCGACTGCCTTTTTTACCCATGGTTCGGATTTGTCCGGGTTCTTTTCAATCTGAAGCTCGGCCTTCACCAGGTCCTCATGGGCCTTGTCCAACCGTTTCTGCGCCGTCTTTAAGTCCTTCGCAGCAAGAGGATGCTTTGGAGCCAGTTCGGCAGCCTTACCCAGCAGGTCGGTTGCCTTCACGCAATCACCGTAATACATCCAGGTATAGCCCCTGAAATGGAGGTCGTTCGCCTTGATCATGTTAATCTGTTCCTGGCAGTAGGCTTCCAGGTCGTTCTTCCCGGCCTTGCCAGCTATGCCCATGAGCCTTGAAAAAACCTCTGGAGAATCCAACGGACGTTCGAATGCTTCATCGACCTCCAGCAGTTTTGTGTTTATAACATCCAGAACCACGCTGTCGCCAGGTCCACCGCCCAGCGTATCAATGGCCTTCATTATGGCCTCGGTCGTTCCCTTTATGCTCAACGTGACATCAAGATTCTTCAATTCTTCAACGGACATATTATCGCCCCGTGGTGGAATATGTGCAGGGGGTTATGAGGATTTCCCTGACAGAAACCATTTTGAACATCCAAAACCATTGCTTGCCGGTAACATGAAGCGACAAATGATGGACATTATCTGCTGCCCAATGTGCAAGGGCGACCTGACATTGAAGGTCGATAAAGAAAACGATGTAGAGATACTGGCAGGCTTTTTAACATGCGGGAAATGCAAATTTGATTATCCTATTGAGGATGGCATACCGAATTTGCTGCCGCCAGAGATGCAGAAGTCTATGTAATACTATCAGACAAACAAACTCTGCGCCTCGATTATCTGAGCCGCATTCTCAGCCTTCTCGTATTCCTCGAACGGTTCCCGGTTCATATCGAGAAAGGTCTGGCCCCATGTGAATTTTGACATTAGCAATTCGGCCTGCGGTCGATACCCCAAGATTATCAATGCGGCTGCAAATGCTTCTACGGTCGATAGTATGAACGGCTTGCTGTAATTCACTGGATTTCCTGCCACCAGGAACGGAAGAGCCCTCTGTCTGGATTCTTTGATACTTCTGGGAAATTCATCACCAGTGGCCTTCCAGGATAGGTCTAGAACTGCGACTCCGGACTTCCTGGCGATTGCCAGGTCGTCCTTTGAAATTACTTTTTTGGTAGTGGGCATCAGAACTAACGAAGCTGGCGGAAGGTATGATATTTTATGTACCTGCTTGGCAAGATCAAATTTTGCTAGCTTCCGACCGGAGCATTTTTTGGGGTCGCATTGTTTCCCGTCATAGAAATAGAGAGGTATGGCGTCGATTTTTTCTGGAATAGAATCACTTCAAGTAAGATAAGGCCATGAGATTATAAATAACATTCCAACTTCTGATGTGTTAATCGAAATCTATTGAAATCTCCCGTCATCCCTTGCTGATTTTAACCCACGTACGCGTTTTTCCAACCAACCGATTTTTTCAACTTCTCTTGAATCGAATTCGGGGACATAGGGTTTGATGTCCAGCAATGGAGTACCATCCAAGATATCCAGACCTTTGACATGTAGAATATTGCCCTTCATACGAACCAGTTTAACCACAGAAATACCGATGGAATTGGGCCGGCTGGGTGCCCGTGTGGCGAACACACCATGGGTTGAATCATCCAGGAAGGGTTTTACTTCCATCGTGGGTTTGCCAGAGAGATGGAAATGGTATAGTAGGATGATGTGTGAAAATCCATCTATGTCCTTCAAGCCAACAATATATTCGGGATATATCTCAACGGTTCCTTCCGCGTTCGAGGTTGTTGTCTGTATCGGCGTGCCTTTCGCTTCAACAAACAGGGAATGGATTATGCCAATTGGTTTATAATTTATTTCTATATTTTTTTTCATTAGCAAGCTGAAAACTAACAACCTTTAAAAAACCTGGCTTTCATTGCCTTTCTGGAAATTTAATTTTATAGAACCTGAATGTATATGACCACTCATGACTAATATATCTTCAACCGTCCTGAACACAATGAAAGCCGCAATTTTCGACATGGACGGGACGCTGCTTGACACATTCCCCTCTATTCTGGGGTGCATCAACGAAGTTCTGACTGAAATGGGGGCGGTCCCTTTCAAGCCCGAGGAACTCAGACCTTTAGTAGGAACGTTCATCGGCGATATCTATGGCGGAAAAGGTGTTGACCCTGATAAGGCCAGGCTGCGGCATAGGGAACTGTACATGTCCCAGTACATTGACACATCGAAGGCCTATCCAGGCGCATTGGAAACGTTGGCGAACCTTAGACTGCACAAGGTCAAAACGGCGGTCGTGACCATGCGTGTGGGCCATATCGCCCGAGCGGTGCTTGAGCAATATGGTTTCATGAATAACCTGGACATTGTACTAGGCGAAGATGAGGTCGCGAGGGCAAAGCCTGACCCTGAGCATATTTTGGCCGCTCTCAGGAAGCTGAATGTTGACTCCGTAGATGCATTCATGATAGGAGACTCCGAGTACGACATGCTGGCAGGATTGAGGGCTGGATGCAGGCCTATTGGCGTATCTTGGGGATATGGAAAGCCTGCCAATGCTGGCAAAGTCACTATTGTTGGTACTTTCAAGGAACTTGAAAATGAAATATTTGGCCCAAACATTCGCATAAAACAGACGCATAAATTAAATGAGTGAAACGTATCGAGGTGTCGGTGAAACAATGCCGGTGAAAGTTGCAATCAACGGATATGGGACAATTGGAAAGCGCGTGGCTGATGCTGTACGCCAGCAGGATGACATGGAGATAGTCGGTGTAGTTAAGAGACGCCCGACATTCGAGGCCAAGGATGCTATGAGGGAAGGTTTTCCTTTCTATGCCGCAGCCCAGGAGAATGTTCCGGACCTTGAAAAAGCAGGGATTAGGGTCGATGGCTTACTACCGGAATTGCTGGACAAGGCTGATATAGTCATAGACTGCACCCCCAAGAAGGCTGATTATAAATCACTATATGAAAAGCACAATGTCAAGGCCATCTGGCAGGGCGGGGAAAAGCATGAGCTCACTGGTTTATCATTCAATGCAATGTCAAACTACGAAGAGGCAATTGGCAAGCAATTTGCCAGGGTGGTTTCATGCAATACTACCGGTTTGTGTCGCACTCTTTACCCGGTACAGGAGAAATTCGGCATTGACAATGTCGTGGCTGTCATGATTCGAAGAGCTGCTGACCCATGGGACACGAAAAATGGACCGATAAACGCAATCGAGCCAATAGTCAAGGTGCCAAGCCACCATGGTCCTGATGTCCAGACTGTTATGAAGGGCCTGAACATTCAAACAACCGCGGTAAAGGTTCCGACCACTTTGATGCATCTTCATTCAGTAGTAGTCAAGCTGAAATCCACGCCCACCAGCCAGGAGGTAATCGATGTCTGGTCCAAGACACCGAGGGTGCTGTTCTTCTCAACTGCCGACGGCATAAAATCCACAGCCCAGGTAATGGAATGGGCCAAGGATGTTGGTAGAAAGAGAGGAGATTTATTCGAAATCGCAGTATGGAAGGACGGCGTACACATTGTCGGAGACACCCTGTACTATTACCAGGCCATACATCAGGAAAGTGATGTTATACCTGAAAACATTGACTGCATCAGGGCGATGTGTGAAATCGAGACAGACAAATTCAAGTCCATGGAGAAGACAGACCGTGGCATGGGCATGATAAAGGAGTGAAATCATGATAACGAAGAAGGACATCGAGAAGATATTCAGTGAATTGTTGAGCCAGATAAAGAATAAAAAGATGCGGGACATGACCGTTCAAGTTTGGGTCGATGGCTGTAAGGATGGCGGCTGGAAGACTGTGAAGGAGCTGGAGAAGATGCCCTTCACTCTATTGACAGACACCCATGGGGTCAATTTCGTCGAGCACACCAAAGCCGTGACAAAGGGCGCTATGGAACTGGCAAAGGCCCAGTTGGACATTTACAAGAAAATGCCCTACAAGATTGACATGGACAGATTGATTGTCGGTGGCTTGCTGCATGATGTTGGAAAACTTCTAGAGACCACGCCCGACGGTAAGGGGGGGTACAAGAAATCGAAAACTGGCGCTTGCCTCAGACACCCGATTTCCGGCACCGTGATGGCCAAGATGGCCGGATTCTCGGATGAAGTTGCCAACACCATAGCCTGCCATGCAAGGGAAGGAGAAGGCGCGCCCCAGGTCATTGAAACTGTGTTCATACATCAGGCTGATTTCGCGACGTTTAACCCGCTGGTCATGAAGAATAATGGGAAACTTATCTGAGCTATACCTTTCCACTAGAAATGAAAAACAGACCCCAATATAATTTAAATAGTTCAAGAACATACACATAAATATGGATTTAACCTGCTTCACAATCGGCCATTCAAACCATTCGGTTTTAATGTTTATTGAATTACTTCAAAAACACAACATTTCATTAATTATAGACGTAAGAAGCCACCCCTACAGCAAGCACGTACCCGATTACAATAAAGATAATATCACCCAGTCATTATCGGAATATGAGATAGAATATGCATATCTTGGCAATGAACTTGGTGGCAGAACCAATGATCATGGTTTGTTAAATGAAAACGGGCAGACGGATTATCTGAAGGTAATGCAAACGATAAATTTCAAGAGCGGGATAAAGAAGGTCAAGCAGGCAATCGAGGCAGGTGAATATTTAGCCCTGATGTGCACCGAAAAGAACCCTCTGGATTGTCACAGATTTATTCTTATTTCAAGGGCACTGTCTCAAGAGAATATCACTGTCAAGCATATTTTGGATACCGGAGAGACTGTTAATAACGAAGAACTCGAAAAGCAACTTCTGAATCGTTACAACCTAGATAATAAACAGATGACATTATTTGAACCCAGGAAATCAATACATGAACTTATTAGCGAAGTATATGAAAGGAGAGGCAGGGAGATATCATATAAATCGGGGAATGTATGAGTATGAAATTGTACACTGTTGGATTCACCAAAAAGAATGCTAAACAATTCTTTGAACTTCTCATCAAGAACAATGTGAAGCGATTGATCGATATCAGATTGAACAACAAATCACAGTTGGCCGGCTTTGCGAAGGGCGAAGATCTTTCCTATTTTCTTAAACGTATTGGCAATATTGAATATATTTATAAGCCAGATTACGCGCCAACAAAAGAATTGTTGAACCTGTACAGAGATAAAGCAATTGACTGGAAGGAGTATGAGAAACAATACATCCAGATTCTGAAAGAGAGAGAGATATTGAAAAACATCGAATGGTCACTATTTGATGGGGCCTGCTTGCTGTGCAGCGAAGAAACCGCAGACATGTGTCACAGACGACTGCTTGCGGAGTACCTAGCGGGCGCGAATAAAGAGATTGAAATAACACATTTGAAGGGATAATATGGGGAGTAGGGAAATAGTCTGTTTGGCGAATTCACGAAAATATAATGGTAAATGCATCGCGGGCAAGGATCCAAGTGACCATCTTTGGGTAAGACCCGTATCAAGCTCAGGAAAAGGTGAATTGAAAACTATCCAAATTAAGTTTGAAGATGGCACGATTCCAAAACTTTTGGATATCATCAGTCTTCCACTTAAAAAATATGACCCTAAAACATATCAACCAGAGAATTGGTTGATTTCCTCCGAAAGATGGAGAAAAGTCGGAACTTATCCAGATAATAAATTGGATGAATTGTGCGATGATGTGCCAATATTATGGATAAACAACCAACCCTCAAAAGACAGAATATCTCACAAGTATATTAAAAAAAAGGCACTGGGTTCTTCCTTGCTGTTCATTAGAGTTAAAGATGCCGTAATCTTACGAGAAGATAAAGAATATGAGGACAAGGAAAAAAAGAAAGTCAAGGCTTATTTTTCCTACAATCAGATACACTATACTCTAAGTGTGACAGACCCAGAGATAGAGAAAAGGTATGGGGATAAGAAACCGGGCAAGTATCCAATATCTGCAGATAGAGTTTACATGTGCATCAGCCTGGGGGAACCGTATGAGGCCGATGATTGCTGCTATAAACTTGTGGCATCGATAATAACAACAGACTTTGCAGAAGATATGACCGTTGAGACCAATATAAATAATGTAGAATTAACACAAGAGCCCAAACAACTGGGTAACAAAGAGTTGGTTTCACCGGACAGGAAACTTAGTTCAAAACGTATGGAATCAAGAAACAAAAATTCCATTCTGATGGCAATAATTCAAACGATGGGGAACATTAATTTCAAATTCGGTCGATCCTTTTTAAAGGACATATTGAAGGGTTCAAAATCAAAACGAATTTTGGAAGTTAAAAATCTTGCGACGCCAGAGTCATATGGATTGCTGAGTGATTATACTGGAGAACAAATACTGGCTATCATCGATGAACTCATATCGGATGGATATTTAGAAATAAATAACAATTTTGAAAGTGGCTTCAGAAGGCCATTAATCTTTTTAACAGAAGAATCCAAAAAATCATTAGCACATGAAAAATTGAATGAACCTAGAGGTGATTCATCACATCAAAAATCGTACACTGTTGAAAATATACGTGAAACGCATCCAAAAGCATATGAAAAATGGACAGAAGAAGAGGAAAAAACATTAACAAAACTCTTTAAAAAAGGCACGACAATAGAAGATATATCTAACCAGTGTGGACGGAAACCTGGTGCGATACGTTCGAGATTGAAAAAACTTGGCCTAACCTCAGCAAATAAAAATGCTGAAACATGAGAAAATTAATTATTCGGGAAAAACTGGCAAATCTGTTTAATCAAAGCCATCTGGCTTTGATTAAATATGAATAATACTGGATGGTTCAGGTGATTTTTTTTCTTGCTATAAATTTGGCGTCAAATTTATTTGGGTGGATTCTTCAACCGTTTAACAACTTTCGTACCCCTAGTGAATACGCCAGCCAGGGTGTGAAATTCCGTCGTCGATAACCCGGCCCTTGCCACAATCTTGCGAAACATTACCGCGGTCTTGGCCTTCTTGTGAGATGCGTAAGTAATCTCTTCAAGAAATTCAGCAAAAAGCTTGTTCATGACTTCCTTTTCCTTTGAGCCAGCAAGCTGTTTCTTTTTTGGCTTAATATCGGTACTGAATAACTCGTAAAATAAAATTGTCGCGGCATGGGAGAGGTTCAATATGGGATTTATTTCGTGGGTCGGAATTGTCACCAGTATGTCGCAATTTTTCAGCTCCTCATTGAGCAAACCTCTGTCTTCCCGCCCAAAAAGCAGTCCGACGCAACCGGACTTGCCAGATAGATGAGTTACCAGCTGCTTTGGAGTTATCGGTTCCCGGAGAAATTTTCTGTGGCTGTCGGTTGGTTTGCCTGAGCTTCCGACAATGATGTCCACCATCTCCAGCGCTTCGTCGAGCGTTTGAACAATCGTGGCATTTTCCAGGATATAGCGACCGTGCTTGGAATACCGAGAAGCATCATCACCAAGTTCGCAAGGATTGACCAGCAC
>JAUSPR010000023.1 GCA_030655715.1 Thermoplasmata archaeon | reverse complement strand
CCTTCTCAATATTATCAACCAATTTTGTATCTTCAGGTTTTCTGGCCATCTGCCTCAGAAGTTCGTAGTTCAGATTGTCCGTTTTTGTTTTACCGATTTTCTTAACAATCATGGGCGCGAGGAATATGCCGCACACAATCCCGCCGATATGGGCGATATGTGCCACGCCATCATCCGTTACCATCATGACGAGTACGGTTTCCATGGCGAACATTATTCCGACCGCGGCCCAGACAGGCGCCCGGGTGCTGAAAATCGGCCCCAACAGCATTGGGATTTTATCTCTCGGATAGAGGATCAGAAACGCGCCTCCAAGACCGAAAATCGCGCCTGACGCACCAAGAAGATGACTGTTTGAGGCTGGATGAAAAGCGAAGAACAGCATGGTCGCGGAAATCCCGCTGGCAAAGTAAATAATGCCCCAGTTCTTCGAGCCGATGCGCTCTTCCAACGGAAGGCCAATCAGATACAGGATCAGAATGTTCCCGATAAGATGCATGGGTTCAACATGCATGTACATTGATGTGATTATGCTGGGCAGGTAGATTGGATCGCCCAGCCGCTCAGGAACGAATGTGAAGGCCTCCAGCATGTCATTTCCGATTGTATTGCCTGTCCATGTGAGAATAAACACATAAAGAAAAATGAAGAAATTGGAGATTACCATGACCTGAGTGAGATATGCCTTCCGCCACCAGGCGTAGACCAGCGAGCCAATGATGATGGCAGGTATGGGTATGTATTCGAGCATCAATCTCCTCAATCTCCCGTTTTCATTTAAACCTATCGCCCGGTAATCTCATTGCTGGTAATGTGCTGATTACCGGCATTTCTCTTGAGAGAGTTTGCTCTTTTAATGCTTACTCATGGCGAATTCTCCAAATGCTCTGATTTAGCTTTCGAATTCACCGATTACTTTCAAAACAATACAAGCCACATGGCATTCTAATTTACTTATCTATGCGGCCATGCCATGGTCGAATGCGGCGTGATTATTTGTTGTGGGTTGCATTCAACACTGTCGTTTTCTTCACCAAACAACAATATTTGCGACCGAATTATATAGCTGGATATGGTTGCAGGGTCGTGAAATTTGACAATGGCATCCAGATAGAGACCTGCCCCAATGTCTACCCCCCCTCCGAGGACACCCGCCTCCTTCTCTCAGCAATCCAGGCCAGCAAGGGCCAGCGAGTTCTGGAAATGGGCACTGGAACAGGAATCATCGCTCTACATTGTGCCAATGCCGGGTGCCTGGTAACGGCTGTGGACATCTCCCTGGATGCCGTAAAATGCACCAGAAAAAATGCCGAATTGAACAGTATGGACATTGAGATAATCCAGTCCGACCTCTTTGAGTCGATAAAAGGGAAATATGACATAATTATCCTCAACCCGCCCTACCTGAGCGGCCAGGACTCGGAAAATCTGACCCCGCAGGACGCACTCCCCCTGATAGGCGGTGAGAAGGGCCATGAGATTTCTCTCCTCTTTCTGGACCAGGCACATAATTTTCTCAATCATGGGGGAAAAATTTACCTATTGACATCCTCGGAATCGGAAGCCGCTTTATTGGAAGCCAGTAGCAATCGGTTTTCCATGAAGACCATTGCTGAACAGAGAATATTCTTTGAGGTACTGGCCGTCCTGGAACTTCAATTGGACAAGTGTTAAATAGCCCAACCAGGATTTGGTGTTTCTCATAAAGGGGTCTATTCATGAAGACTGCAATTATCGCGATTGGCGGAAACGCATTAATCAAGAAAGGGGAAGAGGGCAATATCTACCAGCAATTTGCGAACACCAGAGAAACACTGACCCAGATTATCAAGGTCGTGGAACTGGGATATGACATTGTCATCACCCACGGAAACGGCCCGCAGGTTGGCGACTCCATCAGGCGGCATGAGAATGCCAGGAAAATAATTCCGCCATACCCGCTGGGCATGTGTGTATCCGAAACAGTCGGAAGCATGGGATACATGCTACAGCAGACAATGCAGAACATCGTGAAGAAATCCAAGAAGATAAGGAAAGACACAGTCACTATTATCACCCAGGTAGTTGTGGACGATGATGACCCGTCTTTCCATAACCCGACTAAGCCCATAGGCCAATTCTTTTCCAAAGAGGACATCGAAGAAATAGCCAAGACCGAGAAATGGGCAATCGTTGAAGATTCAGGCAGAGGCTGGCGTCGCGTGGTTCCGTCCCCCAAGCCGCTCAGAATTGTGGAAAAAGATACTATCCAGCATCTTCTGGAGAAAGGGAAAATTGTAATTGCATGCGGCGGTGGTGGCCTGCCAGTCATCCAGCTGGCTGACGGCACACTGGACGGCGTTGAGGCCGTTATCGACAAGGATTATGCATCATCCACACTTGCGCAGCAATTGAAACTGGACGAGTTGATAATCCTGACAAGTGTTGACAAGGTTAGCATCAATTTCGGAAAGCCAGATGAGGTAAAACTGAACAAGATGGCTGTGGCAGAGGCCAAGAAATACCTCGCTGAGGGTCAATTCCCGCCCGGTTCCATGGGCCCCAAGATTGAGGCCATAATCGAGTTCCTGGAGAACGGCGGTAAACGGGCGTTGATTACATCTCATGACAAGCTGGTTGAGGCCATGAAAGGCAAGGCCGGAACATGGATTGTACCGTAACCTACCAGCCCATTATGGGGTCCGCATTATTTATCAGGGCTGGAAGCTTACGTGTGTAGGCCATGCATCTAATAAATCAAAGCCATTTGGCTTTGATTTCTTTCACAATAATCTGCACGATGCATGGCGATCTCCTACGATGCTATCATCAATTTTGCAAGTAAAAGTATTAGTCAGACAATGGCATTCCCAGACGCATGATACGCGGCATCATCGAAACCTCATTTCTCGACTGGGACGGAAAAGTTGTCATGGTCCTGTACACGCCCAGCTGCAATTTTAAATGCCCGTTCTGCCATAACTGGGAATTGCTGGATGACCCTGAAAAATATCCTGAGAAAACCTGGGATGATATACGGGCCAAATTGGAGGAACATTCAGATTTTCTGGATGGCGTTTGCATAACTGGAGGAGAACCGCTCCTGGAACCTGACATTGAGGAAATCATGCGAAATGTCAAGGGCATGGGCAAGCTGGTGAAGCTGGATACCAATGGCTCTTTTCCTGAGATTTTATCAGACCTTCTGGAGAAAAAACTCATTGATTATATCGCCATGGACGTGAAGATGCCTCTGGATGAACGGTATTCCGATGCTGCTGGCTTGAAAATCGATATTGAGAAAATCAAAGAGTCCATAAAAATTATTCGGGATTCAGGAGTGGAACATGAATTCCGTACTACGGTGGTTCCGACCATTCATACCGAAAAAGACATCCTGGACATCGCCAAGCATCTCAAGGACGCCGATAAATATGTTCTGCAGCAATTCGTGCCTTACCATGCCTGGCTCGAATCCCTGAGGGATGTCAAGCCCTATGATGATCAGATAATACTGGACATGGGCCAAGCTTGCTCGAAAATTGTGAAACAGGTTGTAGTAAGAGGCTTAAAGTAAAATGATGAATGAACACCTAACCGGTATGTTCATTCATATAACCAGACTTCATCTATTCTGGTATATTCCTGGATTTCCGATTTATCGAAGAACAAATTGATTTCCCTCTCCGCGCTGGTCGGCGAGTCGGAGGCATGAATTATATTCCTGCCTGTAGTCATGCCGAAATCGCCGCGAATCGTGCCCGGCCCAGCTTCCGCGGGATTGGTTTTTCCCACTACGGTCCTGACCACAGAAATCACATCATGGTCTTCCCAGACCATGGCCAGTACCGGGCCCGAGGTAATGAAATTAACCAGTTTCTCATAGAAAGGCTTGCCCAGATGTTCGCCGTAATGCTTTGCTGCTAGTTCTTTATCAATTGTCATCAGTTTGGCTGCAACAAGTTTCAGACCTTTTGATTCGAATACCGATAAAACCTGGCCTGCTATGCCTCGTTGAACGCCGTCTGGCTTGACCATCACGAAGGTTCTCTGCATAATACCCTATCCTTTCTTTTTGGGTTTGGGTTTTGCAGGAGCTTTCTTGGCTGGCTTCTCTGGAGTCGCCTTTTTGGAAGCTTCCTTTTTAGGGGCTTTTTCTTCCTTGGCTTCGCTGCCCTTCTCCCTGTCGAGAGCACTGGCCTTAAGCTCACTGTACCTTACTGTCCAGCGGGTTCGCCTTGAAACGCGTCCGAGCTGTATAATGTTCTTCTTGCACTTGTTTGTGCAGAAATTGAAGACTGTGCCGTCTTTCTTGATGTACATCTTGCCAGTGCCAGGTTCGATGGGATGTCCACAAAAAGAGCAGTTTCGTTTTTCGACCATGTTACCACTTACCTCATGCCAAGCTTTCTGGCTTCTCTCTGCGTTTCCCTGAGCATAAGAATGTCGCCAAGCTGAATGGGACCTATGACATTGCGAGTAATAATCCTACCCTTGTCTCTGCCATCAAGCACTCTGACCTTAACCTGGGCTGCTTCACCGGTCATTCCGGTTCTGCCTACTATTTCCACAACCTCGGCCGGTATGCTGTCATTCATCATTTTAATCACCTGGATGAAATTACTTCTTTAGGGCGGCAACCTTGCCGACAAGCTCCTCCATGAGGGGCTTTCCTTTTCCGGCGTCCATAATCGCTACTGAGGAAGTGGGCTTCTCCAGTCCGCATGCCACGCCAAGCTCTTGCTTGCTGGGCACATAGGCAAATGGAATATTCTTATCGTCGCAAAGAAGCGGCATGTGAGCCAGAATTTCTTCCGGTTGAACATCTTCCGCTATGATAACGAATTTTGTTGTTCCCCTTTCCACGAGCTTTGTCACTTCGTTGGTTCCCTTTCTCAACTTGCCAGTGTCCCTTGACAACTCGACAAGCTGGTAGGTCTTATCAACGAGTTCCTTGTCCATCTCAAATCTTACATACATTGGTTTTGCCATTTCAATTCCTCCTTCTTCGTGGTTCTGGCCGGGGCCAGAAGCACAATTCATCAGTCATTGGCTCGAAAGAGCATCCGCACAAAGAGGGGTCAGTATATATTGGTTTCGGATTATAGAAAATACCTCATTCCAGTTTCTTGAAATCCGCCCAACTAACTTCCCCGATGACTTCAAATCCCATGGACTTGCAAACCGCGATGCTGATTTTATTGTCCTTAATCACTTCCGCGGTAGCTCTTCCGCCTTTCGCGGCCAGGCGGTTCACCAGTGCCTTGGTGGTCAATTGGGCGTAGCCCTTCCTCCGGTGTTCCTCCAGTGTATGCGCGAACCCGAGATTTCCCACACCAGGCATTTCAAAGTGCAGGCCGCACCAGGACAATGGCTTTCCATCAACCCGTACGCAAGCGCTTTCGAACTTTTTCACTGAATCGCGGATATGTTCCTCACGGTCGTCGCCGCCCAGTTCCCAGAATGAGGCCACATAGGGGACATCCGAGTCCCTCAATGGTTCTAGTTCGTCCCACTCACCGGGGCCGAAACTCGATGGTGCAAGGAAATGCCAGCATGGCCACTCCCCTTCCAGCTTGTAATGTCCCCTCAAACGCTCTATGGCGGATGCAGGACTTGAGGATACGAAAGTGCCATCCTCGGGTAATATCTCTCCAGGGATCTCCACATCATTCCAGTCCCCGGTGAATATGGTGTGTTTCTCGCCTTCTTGCAGTGCCATGGCGCATTCCAAATCGTCAGTCGCATAAATTTTGTATGCCTCGTTCTGATGATACACTCTCCAGAGAAATCCGGAATTTTGAATGATGTCTGTTTCAAGTTTTCTTCTTAGATTTTCAGGTTCTTTAAGGAGATGAAGTGACCTACTCATGTCCAGGGATATTCTCAACTGGATATATAAAAATACATATCCAATCCAATCGAGGAACAGGAAATTTAAATCATGGAGATGGTAAGTATTCAGTGAAATGAAGGTGTAACTATTGTACATTGCCAAATCGGGAATCGGGAATATGATTGGTTATTGAAGCGTTGGGAATCGGGAATCCAGGTTGATGAATATTAGATAGGGAATCGGTGACAGGTTCAATGGCTGT
>JAUSPR010000031.1 GCA_030655715.1 Thermoplasmata archaeon | reverse complement strand
TGTTCTAACGGCTTCCTGCCGTTTCTCGGGCTCCGGCTCCATGTCCAGGGCAATATAACGATTGAAGGAGGACCAGCTTTCCCTGTCCACGAATTTCCTCACCACAAACATGTTCCTGTCCAATTTTTCCATAATGGATTTTACCTTATCCGCAGGCAGCTCGGCATCTCTTGAAAGGGACATAATATCCGTGCCATCACTGGCTATTATCATGTCCAGTATGTTTTTCTCTGCCTGGGAAAGAGACTCGTTCCTGTACGCGGTGACGTACATTTGCGCATCTTTCGACCTGACAAAGCACACGCTTCCGTCCATGAACCTGCCGTTCAGGATTTCACCTGATTTTCTATGTTCCAGCCACTTATCATATGCCTTGTCCCTACTCTTGGCCCTGACCATCAGGTCCTGCGGCATCCAGACAATGCCATATTTGTCAAAGTAATCCTTAAGGTCTTTTATGGGCCTGGAATGCTTGGCCAGCAGGTAATTTTCCAGTTGCGGTTGAAGTATGGATTCCCCGATTTTTTTGCCCTGGAGTCTGGCCCTGTCTTCCACCATCATATATTGAAGCTCAGGCTGTGTGAAAGAGCCGCTCGCCAGCATTCCCCTGGATTCCATCTCCCCCAGAATTTCCAATACCTGGTCTTTCTCCAGGGCGAGATTGTACGCTATTTCGTCAACAGTCAGTGGTGCGAAATACTCAAGATGCCTTTGAACCAGTTTTTTCCTGAATTTCGCACTCTGTTTGGCTGGTTTGGTATTACGTCGACTCCAGACAGTATTGCCCTTTGCTGCCTGCCCGACCCTGGCTACAAGGTAAGCCCGTTCCAGGCCGCCAATGTCCCGGCTGATTTTTTTCGGCTCCAGCTCCAACTTTTTGGCGATGGAAAGAACAGTCATGGGCTGCTTCTCCAGAAGCTCCAAAATCTTTTCCTGGTCCTTCTCCAGGGTCTTGGAACTCGCGTACATTGCCGCAAAACCACCAAGTTCGGAAGGATGGCACCAAAGGTTTCTGCCTGCCCAGACTGAGGCAACTTCGCCGGTTTCGATTACTTCTTTTGCCATGATAGCCAGTTCACTTTCTGTTTTGTCAGAAAAATCATAGATGCTGGCGCTCTTCCTGGTGAATAGCTCTACTGCTCCTACCGTTGCCAGCAATTCCGGAATATCTTCTTTTCTTGCAATGGATGGAACTTTATCAATGAAATACTGGGAAACGATTTCAGGCTCGAATTCCGGTTTTAAAGAATCTCGTCCGCCGACGCGCATCAGAACCTTCCTGTGAAGCTCTCTCAATAATGCGCTCCGGTCATGCATCAGCACGATATCTGACATGCCAGTCAGCACAATATTATGTGCGAATGGTGACGGAACATCGGAAATGCCCGCATGATTAACTTTGATAGTTCCCTCTTTAATCCCTGTCAAAACGCCAGTGGCAGTTTCCAGGTTCATTGCCTCGTTGAGAATCTCGTTCACGGTTTCACGGACTATGGGGAAACTCTCCCTGTTTTCCAGTGACCGCAGAACCTTCTGGGAGCGCTGCTGCTGCCTGCCAACCGGCACCTCTCTGCCCTGGTAATTGCGCAGAACCATGAGGCCCCTGGTGGAGCAATGCCTGAACCGCTGCTTGAATAGTTCTGTTTCCCTGATTGCCTCCCCCAGCAGAGGAAGTATGTTTTTGGGATTGACAAGTTTCTCGATGCGGGCCAGCGGAATCTGTCCAGGTATTGTGAGCATGAAACAATCGTCGTTTATCGAGACGCTGACATTGCACGCGAATTTATTGGATACTGCCATGGCATAGGCTCTGGATAGTGCGTCGTTCGTCCTCCGACCAAAGCAATAATGGAAAATGATGTTCAAGTTTCCGCGCGGATCCAGGTATCCCTCGATGAGGAGATTTATGTCTGTTGGTACCTGGCTATTGAACGACAACTGTTCCTTCATGTATGACGATATGGTCCTGGCACCGCCCAAGTCGAGACGGTGATTGGCCAGCAGCCATTTCTCCGGGTCCTTGCCCGAGTCAATCAACCCTTTCATGAATCCTCTGAACTTGCCAATTTCAACCGACAAATCATAGCTTCTGGGCAGCATCTCGCCGGTCCATGAGGGGATAGTTGGTCTCTTGCCTGTTGCCGGCTTCACGAAAATGCTCATCTCCCTGGCCCTGACGAATTCGTACGCCCGACCGCCGAGTACAAACACATCGCCCGGCGAAAGTCTTTCAACGAATCCTTCGGAAAGCTCGCCCAGGCGGCCGCCCGAGTCAGAATATACCTTGTAATTGGCTTCCTCGGGAATCGTGCCGCTGTTCAGGTAGTAGATCAACCGGGATGACTTTTTCCTACCGAACTCGTTCGTTTCATCATCCAGCCAGATTTTGGAATACACATGAGGCATATCCCTACTGGACAGATAATGCAAAACAGAAATGAAATCCTCCCATTCAAGCTCATGGTAGCTGTAGGAATTTCTTATTACTGCATACGCTTCCTCGGCCTTCCAGACCTTTTCCAGAGACATTCCGACAAGGGTTTGCGCCAGAACGTCCAGCGAATTCCTTGGCAAATCAACTCTATCGATAAAATTCTCGCTGGCTTTCTTGGCCAGCACCGCGCATTCCACCAGATCATCATTGTCAAAGGCAATTAATTTGCCGCGGCTAACTTCTCCGTAGCCATGCCCGGAACGCCCGACCCTCTGAAGGCCCTTGGCAATGCTCTTAGGAGAGCCAATCTGGCAGACCATGTCAATGCTGCCAACGTCGATTCCCAGTTCCAGCGAGGTGCTAGACACGGCCGCACGCAGTTCCCCGCGCTTCAGCCGGTCCTCCACATCCAAACGCGTTTCCTTGCTCAGGCTGCCATGATGCGCTGCAATGTCCTCGACACCCAGTTCTCCCAGTTTCAACAGGACATTTTCAGTGCCGCTTCGCGTGTTGGTGAAAACCAACGTGGTCGTGTTCTCCAACACAGTATCGCGCAACTTCTCATACATCCTGGCATTGATAATTTCAAATGGAAGTGCGGTCATGTCCTCCACCGGCGTCATGACCTCAATTTCCACTTTTTTATTGCTGGCCACCTCGACCAGTCTGACGTCTCTTTCGTCCTCACCATCATAACCGCCAAGGAATCTGGCCATCTCTTCTATCGGCGCCTGCGTGGCAGAAAGCCCGATCCTGCTGGCCTTGCCGTCAAGCCTGCTCTCCAGCCTCTCCAGGTTGACAGAAAGATGCACGCCCCTTTTCGAGGAGCAGATATCATGAATCTCGTCCAGAATCAGCCATTCTGTGGTATGTAATGCCTGGCTGAACTTCGGTGTTGAAAGAATAATTGCCAGTGACTCGGGCGTTGTAATAAGGATATGCGGTGGCTTCTTCGCCATCTTCTGGCGTTCATAACTGGAAGTATCGCCGGATCGTACCGCGACCCGTATCTTGGGCCTGGTCAACCCCTTCTCAACAGCCAGCTCGTCCAGTTCCTTCAGAGGCTGTAAAAGATTCTTGTTTATGTCATTGGCCAGCGCCTTCAAGGGAGAGATATAAACGCAATAGATCTTGTCCTCAAGCTGGCCTTTTTCCTGCTTGTCCAGCAGTTCGTTTATTATGGATAGAAAAGCGGTTATTGTCTTTCCCGAACCAGTGGGAGATGAGATTAAGACATTCTTCTTGGCATGAATTATCGGCACTGCATAGGCCTGCGGTTCAGTAAGCCCCTTAAACTTGGAATTGAACCACTGCCTGACCAGGGGCAGCATTAATTTTAGAACTTCCTTTTTCGAATGTTGTTTTCTTACCCTTCTAATCATGTTGTATCACGTGATTTTGTTGATGAATCGCTTAGTATCAGAATCCAGCATTTAAAAGATGTCCCTGAGTTTTTCTTTTTGAGAGATTTTTCTGCGCTGTGGTATTC
>JAUSPR010000006.1 GCA_030655715.1 Thermoplasmata archaeon | reverse complement strand
ATTTTACAAGGGTAGGGGATTTCAGGACAAATGGACTCACTATTCCATGAAAAGGGACATGGGCAAGCCAATCCAGAAAATCGAGGTTCAAGATGGAATAACAATCCGGGTCCCGGATATTGAGAAAGAGTATGCAGTCATCCGGTCCACAATCGCCGAGGGATTTTCTGACACCATGGACAGCACCGATGAGATGATGATGAATTTTGATGAATTCACAAAGGAGGATTACTTCTCAAAGGACGGCATAGTTGCAGCGGTGGATCAGGAAGGCAGGATGCTGGGAGTCTGCACTGCAGCAATCCATCCTGCCATGAAAGACATGGGCCACATCCCCTGGCTGGCCGTTCTGAAGGAGTCTCGCGGAAAAGGCATCGGCAAGGCCCTGCTGTTATCAAGCCTGGCATGGCTCAGAGAGAATGGGGCCAAACAAACAATCCTGAGCGTGTCAAATCCAAACGCTCTGAAACTTTACACGAAAATCGGCTTCAAGATAGAGAGCGAAATGAAGTTTCTGGAAAAAAAGCTGTGATGCCGTCACTGGATACTTGCTTACAAAGAGGTGTACCAATATTGTTAAATACAAATGAAAGACATATTCTGATAGCGGGATGAACGCATGCGGGAACTCGGAAGAAACATCAAGATAATCATGAGCGTCATTGTGGCATTGTTGCTGATAGGCACAGTATATCTTGCGCTGTTCTATGACTGGCAGACGCCGGATGACGGGCCTGATGACGGGCCGGACGACATTTCCGATTACACGCCCGTAACCAATCTCACCGGAATGATAGAATGTAGCAACAGTTTCTCCTTCGAAATGTACGGCCAGTTGTGCAATGAAAGTGAGAACGTTTTCTTCTCGCCGTACAGCATAACAACGGCGCTGGGCATGGCATTCGAAGGCGCAAATGGAACTACCGCGGACGAGATGGCCCAGGTGTTGCGGCTGCCAAAGGACAACCAGACCCGTTTGGACCTGATGAAGGCCTTCCAGACCGCCATCAATGCTGAGAGCGACAAATATGAACTTTCCACCGCCAACGCGTACTGGCTCGCAGAAAACCAGGCCATGTTGGAGACCTACAGAACGGCAATCGAATCCTACTATCTTGCCCACGGCGGGGAACTGGACTTCGTCGGAGACCCGACCGGCTCGGCGGCCACCATCAATGCCTGGGTGGAGCAGGAGACCAACGGTCGGATAAAGGATTTGATTCCGGCCAGCGCCATAACGCCGCTCACCTATCTCATACTCACCAACGCCATTTATTTCAAATCGGATTGGAAGTACCAGTTCAATTCCACTGCCACTTACAACGGCACATTTTACCTGAATAACGGGTTAGAAACAACCGCCGAATACATGAACATGAACGACGAGGAAATCGATTTCGACTATGCAACAAATAACGAGTGCCAGATGCTTCGGCTGCCTTACAAGGGCGAGGAAGTGTCCATGTACATCATGCTCCCGCATTACGGCACTGCGGGAATGGACGCCCTGGAGGAAAAGTTGGACAGCGATTACTTCGAGGAGATGAAAGAGAACATGCACCCGGAATGGATAAACGTTAACATCCCGAAATTCACGTTTGAGCAGGAGTACCAGTTGGGAGATTTCCTTCCCGGCATGGGCATGCCCACCGCATTCCAGCAGGGCTCCGCTGACTTTTCCGGCATAACCGATGCGATGCCGCTGTACATCAGCCAGGTCATCCATAAATCATTCATCGAGGTGAACGAGGAAGGAACAGAGGCGGCAGCAGCCACCGCCATAATCATGCCTACATTCGGGGTGGGACCGCCCCAACCAATCAATTTCTATGCCTATCACCCTTTCATATTCTTCATCCAGCATGAATCGACCGGCCAGATACTGTTCATGGGCAAGGTCGGGAATCCTGAGGCTTAATCAAACTCCTTCGAGAACGGGTCAATCCGATTACGGCAGATATGGCACAGTCCGTTTTCGACATTTGCAGTAAAGGGTACCATTCTTTGGATTATGTTAAAATTAATATCCATGTGATATTCTAGACCTGGTATGCCAGTGCTCAAGCAATTGTGGGAAGCTCCACTTTCATGTGGGAGAGTTCCTCAAGGTCGAACCTGTCTCTGATACCCAGAATCTCAATGCCGATAACTTTTCCTTCTTTGTTGTAATCTATGATTATGCCAGGTGAGGTTTCTTCACTCTCCTCAACCTCATCTTCGCTAAGTCGGAAGTAGAGTGCGTCACTTTCCATGTCAACCTTGACTCTCATTTTTTTCCTCCTTTTTCCCGTTCAGCAACCTTAATCGCCTATCATAATATATTGTTACTACTTTATAAGGTTTCTTCTTTCCGCTTATGACAACACGTAAAAAACGGGGAACTATCTTCTTTATGGCATACCAGATGTCGTCATCACTCTCTTCGCGGTAATCAGGGGTTTTGATTGAATCAACAATCAGTTTCCTGGTCAGTTTTCGCTCTTTCAACATGTTGCTGGCATGTTTTGTAAATTGTATGTCTTTGTTCATATCTGTATCTTGCCCCTTTCCTGGTTATACATTTCACTGATAAAAGACTTTGTGGGGTCTTCATTCCGGTAATCTCATCGTTTCCAGATTGCTGATTACCGGCCATTTATTGAGAGTGTTTGTCCCTAAAACGCTTACTCAGGGCGAATTTATTCGGCATCCGAAGTCTGCGGACATTTTTATCTCTATCCAAAGTCCTGATGGACATTTGGAACTATGTCGTGGTGTGGTGGGCAGTATACAAAAGGTAGAGTCCCATTCACCGATTGTTTGCAGAATAATACAAACTGCATGGCCACTGGATTTAACGATAGATTGTTCCCGTGCCATGGTCGAATGCACCGCTTAATAATATTGATAATTGCATTCAACACCCTAGTCAAATTCCTTGGAAAAAGGGTCGATTCTGCTCATGCAAACATGGCACAGTCCTTGTTCGTTATCTGATGTCATGGGGTCCATGCTCCCCCCGCACCTGCTGCACCACTCCTTCCTGTCATTGGCCACATTGACCTGGTCGCAGGCATGGTCGAACTCCTTCATCATCATGAAACGGCCGCAGTAGGGGCAGTAATTGACAGGCATCATGGGGTGATGTGAGTTTCGACATTAAAAAATTGGTATGCTATTTACCCCTACATTTTCGATTAAATAGATACTTATATAAACTTGTAGGGGTATATTGTATCATGGTCTCGATAAGGAAAAGAAAGGTCGAAGGCAATATCTACTACTATCTGGAGCACAGCCTCAGGACAGGTAATAAAGTTGAGAAGCGCGAGAAGTACCTGGGAAAGGCACTGCCAGATAATCTTGATGATGTAAAATTGCAATTCATGTCGGATATATTCGCGGAGAAATGGTTCGATGACCTTGACAGGATAAAAGCTGGTTACCAGGCCAGGGAAAGGGCATCCTCTCCGTCTGTGCGCAGGAAAAACATGGAAACTTTCTCGGTCAGATTCACTTACAATACTAACAGGATAGAGGGCTCGAAACTCACCCTTCAGGACACATCCCTTCTACTCGAAAAAGGAATAACTCCGAATTCGAGACCGATTTCGGATGTAAAGGAAGCCGAGGCACATAGGGACGCCTTCTTTGAAATGCTGGATTACAAAAAAGACCTGTCTATTGATTCAATTCTGCA
>JAUSPR010000274.1 GCA_030655715.1 Thermoplasmata archaeon | reverse complement strand
AAATCCCTGGAAATCCCTGACATTGTCATAGAACAGGCCCTTCTGCATATTGCCCTGATCGTCACTGATCAATTTCAGATACTCCTTGCAGGGCAGAATCCCTATGTAGGCTTCCTGAACATGTTCAATAGCGGGCAGTATCGTGTGTTTGTCGAGGTTGATACCCTTGACGGCTTTGTGTTTCAGTTCGCGGTACAGGTTTCTGATCTTGTCTGAATCATAGGGAATAAATTTCACCTCGCTGAATAGTGAGAGTGCCGATATGTCACCGATTTCAGTGTCTATTCTGCTTCGCAAAGTAGGATGGTTTTCCCATTTCCCCGTGGTTGCGTAGTATAAGAGCGCGGCGGGGTTTGTTTCCATGCGAATACTGTGCTTCTCATAAATGTGATTCTTCAGGTCTCTCAGTTGATTCATTTTATCGTTGGACGTATAAGTCGGAGTGGCTGCAAAGAAGTCCTTAACCGCGAAGACGAAATTGGCTATTTCTCCCATATCGAATTTCGTGCCAGTCTTCGATTGCAGAAAGACAAATCTTACGTCTAGCCGGCCCGAGTGCTTTGCAAAGAAGTCGACTTCCTCGGCGGAGTTCACCAAGTGTTCATTGATGACGATGGCCAGTCCGTCGATACCAGGGTTTCCGTCTTTGCCAGTGTGAACATCATCGATAGGAAAGGTGGACGGAACGTGAGTGGTCACGACGCAATAGTTGAAGAAGTGCTCAAATGCCTCCGGTTCCTTCAACGTTTCCAAGCCGTAGTCTTCAACAAAATCCCTCAGATAGCCAGCTACTATTTTGTCTTCCATGGTACCTCCTCATGCGTAGGAACTACTAAACACTGCCAGACACCATGGTATGATGTCCTTTCCCCTCTGTCTCTTTCTCTGCGTCTAACACTTGGATCAGCCAGAGCTGGGTTCCCCGGCGATTGGCTGCATCCGGTCGTTAGGTGTTTCTAGTGTTTTACTATATTTCTTCATGTTTTCCTTAAACTCTTTTATCATCGCGGGCGATACGTACACATAGCTGACGATTGCTTTGAAGAACTGGTCGATAGCTGTTGCTTGTAGTGGGTGTACCTCCGTTTCGCTAGCGTGAGCACCGACGTTACCAATAAGGCGCAGTATATCGGACGCTTCGGAGAGAGTCTCAGGGATTTCCCCTTTTTCGGCAAGTTCTTTGAGTTGCTGAGCTAAACTGTGCTTTTGAGTGCCACGGTTCTTACAGACTGCCTCTAAGGCTCTTCTTATTTGTACGGCAAAGGCATTAGGCGCAAGCTGCTTGATTCTGATTGCTTCATTGTAAATGCGGGATACTTCTTCCGGTACTGCCTTATTCAATCCGATATTGGGCCAGTAAAGCTCGGCTGACCGGTAATCTTCTTCTGTATACGAATGGTAAATCAGAATTTCTTTGCACGTCTCGCATCGGGCAACAAAATAGGTGCCATCATAAGGAATTTCATCGCCATCGGTCATCCAGCCCACACCTTCATACCCCTGTGTTATCAACAGTGTGTGCGGCGCTCTGTTACAGCAATGCGGACAGAAGTTTATTCTATGCTCGTTTTCCATATCTTCTTGCACCTAACGAAAAGCTCACCGGGAGCCGGGCTTCCCGGCGATCCGGTGGAGCGACTGGTTATGTGATCCTGGAATCTATTCTGCATCAACTCAACGAAAAGAGCATCATATCAAAACTCCTCCCCAATGGGAGCGGACTTAGGGAATCCCGGCCTACCAATCTCATTTCGTCCGTCGCCAATTTGTCGAGCAGAATGCCGTGCTGAGACTCAAAGCCCTGTATCCATGTTCCAATTTCTACCAGTGCCGTCACAAGATCCTCGTTGGACATGTCATTTCGCAATTTCATTTTAGACCTAATCCGGGTATCGAAGGCTGGAGATTGCCCCCAATTGAACATGAGAATAACTTTGGTCATGAAACATAAGCTGTCGGAACTCGAATGCCACACACGTAACGTCCTGCGAATGTTCTGAAATGACGTTACGATTTGCCTCAAAAGCATCCGATCGATATGCGGTAAATTACGCAAATCCACGTTAGGCAGGGCATCCACTGTTGTCCAGAAATGATTTAATTCTTCCTTTGAAATCCTTCCAGTCTTTATAGCCTCTATTATATGGGCACATTGGCCTTGTCTATTCATGTTCCACCCACTACCACGCACGACGGTCAATAGCTTTATCATTCGTTCGTCCGCCGTCGCCGTTGCGCGTGTCGTTTTGAAAAATGTGTCAAATTGGTGTAGCCAGGGACCATTGAGACTAATATACCGTTTGATGGAGTTTTTAGCATCATTTAAGGTCAGGTTGTTCAGAGATCTGAAGTCACAGACACTCATTTTATATGTCCTTTATTGTTTATCAAAACATAACACCGGCGTCAGCGAGACGCGTTTCACGCGGATTCGCTGCATGCAATGGTTATGTGTCATATCAGTAGAACTCTCTCTTAATAGCCGCTAATACTTCCCCAAATGTCTCTCGGATGTTCCCTTTTGAAAATCGGATTTGCTCAATGCCATGTATGTTTGAGAATTCCTCCACGCCGTCCTCCAGTAATACAATGGCCCGATTAAACCCAAGCCTTCCTTGAAAAAGCCCAGTTTCATGAACCACGTTCTGCCGTGCTCGAAATTGGCCGTCCGCTGTTTGGTCTTCGGCTGTCATTACCAAGATAGCAAATGAGCTGGTGGCGAGCATGTCCTCAAGAATGTCTCTGATGGCGTGCCCGGTCCTTGATCCAACTTCGTAGGCGACCACTTCATAGGAATGCTTATCATTTACAAGATCTCTCCACAAGCTACTTCTGCCATGTCCGATGAATATCTTGGGCTTTACGATAAGCTCGTATGGAAGCTTCGACTTTTCAGCGTCTGTTTCAAAGACATCAAACACCCTTTCAATTGCCGAACGGCTACCGTTGTCAAGATGGAACCTCACGGAAACTCTGGAGTCCATTCCCGATACCGATTCTACTTCAAACCAATCAAATATGAGAGATCTCTTATAGTGAAAGTAGCTTGCGGTTGTGCCGGGTGCGTATTTTCGATAGTCTCCAAAAAACTCATCTTCTGAGTCGTATTTCCATGTTTCGTCCAATCGCCTGATGCTCATTTCTCGGCTGATTCGCCGCGAAAATATCTCTTCATCTGTTTGATTTTTCTTCGCGAAATCCAAGGCTTTGGCCATTCGGATAGTTTCCGGTTTTCCCAAAGAATCAAACTCCAAGATGGCCTTTTTCAGGGTCTCCACGGAGAAAAGAGTATTCCTGTATTCTTTAATTTTTTCCATAAGTCATTTCACATAACGCGTGGATCAGCCAGAGCCGGATTTATCGGCAATTGGCTGCATCCGGTTGTTATGACTCGTCTTTGGGTCGCGGTTTTGCTGTTCCATGGCTTGTGTGTTGTGATAAAGGTTCCTCGCACTTGTGAATAACTTCCCCCGTTTCAATGTCTGTAATAATTTCTCTATATGCATCGCCTTCACGATCAATGAGGCGTTGTTTTGCAACCATCTTCTGGTGACGATGGGAATACTCGTATCCATTAAACCCCTCAGAAAGGATTTTGCTTTTCCCGGTCTTTTTTGGATTCTTGTGTTTGGAGGATAAGCTATCATACATCTTTATCTCTTCCTTTATTTCGACATCAAAAACGCGATGCATTGATTCGCACCGTGGACAAGGCTTTCTTTCCGAATCGCAAGATTCTTCTATTGTCGTTCCACATTCTTTACAGCTGACGTGGTTACTCATATCTTTATTTTCCTCTGTCATAACGCCGAGTTCAGCGGAATGCATAGAGCATCAGACCGCACAGGTCTGAGGTTGCGCAAGGCATTTCCGTTGCAACGACTTGTTAGCGCCAGAAGTGAACCAGCGCGCGGCGCGACCTTAACAAGTCGTTGAAGCGGACCCCGCAGGGGCCGCTGAACTCGGCGTTAGCGGCGCTAACGATTAACTATACAGAAAAATTCTGCATATCACCTCATATAATTGGGTTTTACAGATTTTATCCAATTTTTGAAAATAGCTCATACTTTCAAGTATCCAATGGGCTTTTGACGCTTAAACCCGGTTTATTTAATACATGGGTATAGATCATGGTTGTGGAGACATCGTTGTGCCCGGGAAGTTCCTGGACTGTTCTAATATCATAGTTTGCTTCCAACAGGTGTGTGGCAAAGCAGTGACGGAAAGTGTGGAGGCTAACTGATTTATCTGTGCCGGATGACCGGGCAGCCGTGACTACCTCAGGGTCATATTTAAATGCAACAGTAATGTTCCCTGCAGTGTCTTTGCTTACAATAACCCCCAAGAATCCCCCATTTAATGAAATATTTTATCAGGTTATTTAATAAACTGTCAATACATTGCTGTTGATTTATTTTAGATCGTGGTCAGACCAGGCCAAAGGAATACTCTCTAGGAGTCTGTCGGACTTGCCAATCAAGTACGTAAAAT
>JAUSPR010000272.1 GCA_030655715.1 Thermoplasmata archaeon | reverse complement strand
CGGGAATGGCATCCTTGATTGCCTGATTGGCACCACTTTCTATCTTGTCCAACTGTTCCTGGGTGAGCGAGTCATAATGAGTAATATCCAGCCTGCCTTTTTCTTCGGTTTTCTCGGCTCCGGCCTGCCAGATATGGTTTCCGAGAACCTGTCTAGCCACGCCGTTTATGATATGAGTAACAGTATGATGCTGGGAAAGCTGGATTCTTCTGGCTCTGTCCAGATGGCCTTTCACCTTGATTCCGGGTTTCCAGCCGGCCAGGTCGCCCTCCACCTTGTGGACAATGACGCCGTCCTGCTTGAAAGTATCAATAACATTCACCCTGCCAGGGCCTTCCAGATGACCGATATCATGAAGCTGGCCTCCCGATGTCGGGTAGAAGGCAGTTTCCTTGAGTACGATGTTATTGTCCTTCACTACAAGTATTTCGCTCTCGAAATCAAGGTTCAGATAATCTGAATAATAGAGAATGCCTGTTTCCGGAAGCTGGCCCAAATCAATTTTCTCCTCCTTGAGTGTTTTTGCAGCTGCCTCGGAGGTCTCATGCAATGCCGTAACCTGCGCGAAAAAATCACCCGGAATCTTGACATCCAGGCCCTCGGCGACAAGCAGGTCGGGAGTAATGCCCTGGGAGTCATAAAGCTGTAAAAGGTCATTGACTGAAACGTTCGTTTCCTTCGCCTTCAATCTCCTGACAGTTGCAAGAGCTTTTTCTTTTGTCTGGTGGTACTTGGTTTCTTCATTTTCAAGGATCTCAGTGACTTCTTTTATAGCATCCAGCATCTCGGGAAACTGCGGCTTCAGGTATTCGGCATGCCATTTGCAAACGTCCGCTAAATCAATATCCCAGCCGTATTTTCGGATGAAGTCCATGGCCCTTCTGTAAATAAGACGGAGATTGTAACCGCCTCCGGAGTTCGAGGGAAGGCCGCCGTCAGTGAGAGCGAACAACAGCCCCCTGGCATGGTCAGCAACCGAGTATAATCCGGCGCTCATCATTACCTGGTTCCTGAGTTTGAGTTCGTCCACATCAATCTTTCGCGCAATATCAACCCAGACTTTGTCTATATCGTCAGAATCATCCAGATTCAGGAGCCCGGAATAGGGAAGAAATTTCGCCATGGTCTCTTTTTCCTCGCCGTTATGGCTTATTCCAGCAATTGCGAAAAGCTTCGCCATGACAGTCGGAAAATTGGGCTCGTAGGAAGTCGAAGTACCATGAGAAAACCAGGCCGGCCGTTCCTGACCCATGCCCATGTCCAGCACCTTGATGTCAAGCGGTTTCAGGTTATCACCGACGCGCTCGTACATGGTGTAAACCTGATTGCCGATTTCCAAACCGCCAGAGAAAAATTCCAGACTGCAACCGAAGTTACCGCCACCAGCCCATGCATCCTCGTGATACACGAAATCCTCCAGCGGGATGCCCATTCCCTCGATGAGCCATGCATGAATGTCCTCGAAGTATTTTGCCTGGTCGTAATTATCTCCTTTTTCAAAGGCATGCTGGCCTATCATGATGAAACCGGTATTATGACGACCGGTTATGCCGACATTGTCAACATCATTGAATCTGAGACAAGTTTGGGGAACAACCAAAGGATTAGCAGGCGGTTTTACCTCGCCTCGAACCACATAAGGCTGGAAGTCTGTGATGCTTGCCAATGTGAATTCGGAAGTCGGGTTCCATCGGGAAATGGATGGATAACGATTAATCGGAGTGTAACCACGTTTGGAAAAAAGATCTGAAAATCTCTGCCAGACACCGATGAAATCCATTTGATGGGCGCAGGCCTTTCTGCCGATGAAGGAATAACCGCCTTCGCACATTGGCTCGCCGCATACTGTCCGTTCGGAATTCGCAGACCAGAAGTAGGTGCCGCACTTGGGACATTGCTTTCTTTCCAGGCCAAGGACTCTCATGGTCTCGGTCGGGAAGAATTTATCCGGGTCCCTGGAGGCCTCCACCTTAACCTGTTTTTTCATTTCCTTCTCGGATAGCATCGGATTGTGGGATGTGAAAGGGCTATTAAAGTTTTAGTAGTAAACTATCAGCCCCTAAAGTGGCTGACGTTATCGCTTTGAAACGATGTCAGATAATTCGGGGCTGTATGTTTACCTCCATAGGCCATGCTCCTGATCGTCAAAACCATAAAGTTTTGATTTTATGCACATATATCAGCACGGTGCATGGCGATCTCTAACGTTTTTACTGTTCATGCCGATTCATCTCAGCATTTGTACAGTAGAAAAAGACATAAATCCTGAAACATGGGGGATGGTGTACAACCCGGTTATGACCAACAAGGGTATATATTCTCAGAAAAACAATATTACATTGTCTATGCAGACAAAATGGAAAAAGGGGCATGGATAAGAAATGCAGGAGAAAATGAAAACCAGCGCCATTGCAGGCGATTGGTTTTTACAATCGCCTGCGGAGGAGGCAAAACATGGCAAAAAGAGGGTACGAATACGAGATGAGTATACCGAGTATCGACTCGGAATCGGCAGCGATTCGAATAGATAACCTAAGCCTCGCATCCAGCTCCGGCGTAATAGCCGGAAATGCAATCACCATATGCGGAGTAATGCTCTGCGCGATAAGAATGAAGAAGGAGATAAAACTCCGACAGACATTCTACGCATAAATCAGGTTCAATCATCTCCGCTGCCCTCTTTATTTTTTTTTGCCCGAGTGGGAAAGGTTGACCAGGGAAAAGCCCTGGCCATTTTATCTATTTAATAATGACAAAAAGACTTATATCATTAACCATTTCCAAGCCGCAGGATTCAGATTGCCGAAGTGGCTCAGCCTGGTAGAGCGTCGGACTCATAGGGATTTATGAGACGCTAGGATGTCTTACCTGAGATATCCGAAGGCCGCGGGTTCAGATCCCGTCTTCGGCACTTTTTTTGATTGTATCGTACCAAGAATTTTTGCAATCATTTCAAGGTGATTTTTCATGCCTTCGGATAGCTAGAACGACCACAGCCAATAGCATTGCCAGCGCGAACAAGGATAGTCCGCCCGAAGATGCCCGGGCATCGGGTATTTCATAGCCATCCGGGGTTATTGTGCCAATATTGTCACTTGGGAGTGGGAAAGCATAATGCTCGGTCTCGGGTGTGAATGCGCTGCCAGTGCCTTTGGTCTCGGAAGAATCGCCAACCGCATTAATTGTATCATCCGATAGCGGCAGGGAACATGATACCGTCCACATTGTATCAGCCGGCACATAAACCCAGTACCCTTCACCAGGCTGCATTATATATGAATCGTTCAACACCTTGATGTAAGGTGATGCCGAGTCATAGCCTTCCACTCTTTCATATCCAGTCCCGAACAGGGCATCGGCGATTGTCCTGGTTCCGTTCATGGACGGGTATCCGACCAGGTTCCAACCTGCTTTCAGGGTGATATTGGTGTCGGTCGGAGCCTGACCGTACACTATCAGAGTAGTGTTCCCGGTGGCGTGTAGCCAGAATCCCATGGTGCGATCAAGGTCAAAGAGGGTGTTGGTCATTGCTCCGACGCGATAAGATTTCCAGGTTTTAGTGATTGCATCATAATACTTTACAACGTCCCACTGGCCGTCGATGGATGAGAGGACGCTGAGGACCGATGTGTTGGTCTGGATGAGGGGCAGGGAGATGAGGTTCCAGCCCGCGTGCAGCGAGATGTTGAAAGAGTCTAGCACCGTGAACTGCCATGTGAAATCGAGCGTGTTGCCGAATATGTCCTCGGCGAGGATTCTGCAAGTCACAACGTCGCCCTCTGAGAAGCCTCCTTCATGCCAGTATGATACGTTGTAGCCATCGGTGATCACGGTCAGGTCATAAGCGACCGAGAATCCGTTCACATACAGTTTGACAGTGCTGGAATTAACCCCGGCTGTGTCTGTCACATGCACGGAAATCGTAGGTGTCAGATCACTTGTGTAACCGTCTATCGCAGGATTCTCATTTAAATGATCCGGGGGTGTAATGTCATTGGTGTTAAAGGACCAAGTATAATTGGATTCCATGTGGTTGCCTGCCAGGTCTTTGGCAGTTGTGTCTATCGTAACTGTGTATATTGTGTTTATGGTCAATTGAGAGGACTGTGAGAATGTCATTGTCGTATCATTGCTCCAATAGAAGCTGCCGGCCACCGAGGGTGAAATGTTGAACCCCTGCTCTGCGGAGGTTTTGTTCATCGGCTCGCTGAACGTTACCGTTATGTTTGTATCTACAGGCACACCACTAGTACCATTTGGGGGGTCCACGGAGACTATCCAGGGGGCATCTGTATCGACGACGACTTTAAAAGCCCAGCTATAATCGAGCCCATTGCCATGGACATCCTCGGCTATTATCCTGCATTGGACCGTCTCCCCCACTGAGAATCCGGCCTCGTGATAGTACGATACATTGTAGCCTCCAGGGATCACTGTCAGTACATAGTCAACAGAGAAACCGTTCACATAGAGAATTATGCTGTTGGTGTTGATAGCCGACATATCTGTAATCTCGATGGAAATCGTGACCTTCGTATAAGAGATATTGCTCCCGTCTGGTGGATATTCATTACTGTGAAGCGGGGGTGTGGTGTCTACTATGCTGACCTCATGCGGGTTAGTTACTGGGTCAGTCTCGGGATGGGTGGCGATTGCTGAAGTATTATCCCATGCCTCAAGATAGTATTTCAGTATTCCCACAGAGGATTGGGCGGGAATAGTGGCACTCCAAGTGCCATTAATCGCATCGCCAGAGACCAATGTCATGCTTACAGATATATAATCTGTGCCGCCCACCCCTATGTAATATATGGTGCAGTTAACCACCGAACTGTTGCCGTTTGTTTCGACGATGCACTCAATAGTTATGTTCTCCCCAAGTTCTGCACTTGATACTGGTGCATGATAAATCCTTATTTGAGCTTCTTCGGTTGTGAACTGCCAGGAATGTGGGGCTGCCATGTTGTTGCCAGCCAGGTCTTTGGCTCCTGTGCCAATGGTGATGTTGTATGTCGTTTCCGGTGCGAGTTCCGAGTTCAGAGTGTATGTCATAGTGTTCCCGTCCCAGGAAAAGGAGCCGCTCGCGAACGGCGATATTGAGAACGCCGCCTCGGCAGAGGCTTTGTCCATAGGCTCGCTGAAGGTCACGTTTATGGGTGTGGTCCTGGAGACATTCATTGCCCCGTCAGACGGATAACAGGAAATCACATAGGGTGCCGTGAGGTCAATAGTGAACTGCCAGGTATAATCCACCAGATTTCCGAAAATATCCTTTGCGACAATCCTGCATGTGATTAAATCCCCATCATTGAACCCGGAATCGTGGGTGTAGGAGACATTGAAATAGACCTTGTACCCGTCTGACTTCAAGGCCTTCGCGGTCTTAACCGAATATCCGTTCACATAGAGCTTGATGGTGGATTCGTTTACCCAGGAATTATCATAGAGCCAGACAGAAATCGTAGGCGTGGCGTCATTTGTAAGCCCCGAAGGTGGCGGAAACTCATTAGAATGCTCTGGCGGCGCGGTATCGTTTTCAACCTGAGGCCCTGCACCCTGTACGGTATTGACAAACGGGTAATGGTCCTGATTGTCTCCGCCGATTATGTCATAGGGCGTGTCTCCGATGCCGTCGAATCCTGAAATGTCCTGGTTCGGGCCGGAGTAGAAATCGTTACCTGTATAATCTCCCCAGTAATTGCCTCCAGAGGGGTAATTGTCATCCCAGGTGTTCGTGCTGGTATTTGTTTCGACATACTCATAGCCGTTTGTCGAACTGTCGGCTATATTATTGTGATGTATTTGATTGTAATCACAATAATTGTTTATAATCCCATAATCGTGATTGGACAGGATATTGCATTGAGTGACGGAGTTGTTCGAAGTATCATGCATATACACGCCGCACCAAGAATTTGCTAGTATGTTGCAATGTGATATGGTGTTATTGTAAGCGTTCCAATCAAGTCGAATGCCACCATAATTCTTCGATATGGAATTGTTTTCTATGAGGTTTCCACTTGAGGATTCAGTGATTGTTATTCCCCAATCGCTGTTAGATGAGATGTTATTATAGGTAATATTATTGCCGTTGGCATTCCAATTGAGGTATATCCCATTCCCGTTATTTGAGGTGATATTGTTATTCGTTATGGTGTTGCCACTCGAGGAGTCGAGGAAGATGCCATATCTGTTGTTCGATATGGTGTTGTGTGAGATAGTGTTGTCATCTGCGTTCCAATTGAGGTAAACTCCATAATCATCGTTTGAGGTGATGGTATTATATTCTATAGTATTTCCAGAAGAGTAATCATAGATCCTGACGCCATGCCTATTGTTCGATATGCTATTGTGTGTTATTGTGTTGCCATCGGCCTCCCACCGTAGAAAGATACCCCAATAATTTCCTTTCAGAATATTGTTCTCAATTATGCAATTGTCAGCATTATCCAAGTATATACCTGCATCATCCCCGTTATCTCCACTGTTTTTTATAGTGAAGCCGGAAATCGTAACCATATTTGAAGAATTTGTGGAATTTGATGATGAGTATATGGATACAACACGGCCTATCTTTCCTCCGTCAATAATCGTGGTATTCTTATCTTCGCCTGTGAGAGTGATGGCTTTTTCGATCACTACATGTTCATAATGTGTGCCGTTCCTCGCCCAGAGATGATTGCCCGGGTCCGCATTATCGACTGCCTCCTGGATTGTGGGATACCAGATGTCCTTGTCGATGTTGTGGACAGCATTTACGAATGTGGTAATGGTTGACGCGTCAGAAACATTTGAATCATTCTGAGATGTGGCAGTTATCGTGGCCGTGTCAGATGCTCCGACTGTTGCGTTTGCAGGTATCTCCACCTTTACAGTAAAAT
>JAUSPR010000268.1 GCA_030655715.1 Thermoplasmata archaeon | reverse complement strand
TCGTTCCAAATCCCGAAGGGTTTGGATACTGAATAAAATGGCCTCACACCCCTGGCTCTTGGGAATTTATGTAATAAGTGTATGGCGCTCATATCCAATGCACATCGTCCGTCCTCTTGCGCCGTTCCTTCGGGCTTTCCGTTGGATAGCCTATGGGGATTATCGCCACTGGCCTGAGGTGCTCAGGCAACCCCATGATTTTTGAAACCGCCAATTCATCAAAAGCGCCTATCCAGCACCCGCCCAGCCCGAAACCGTGTATGGCAAGCAGCATGTTCTGGCAGGACGCACTGGCATCCTGGATGCAATACAGTTCCTTGCCGCGCTGGCCATAGGATTCTATCTTCTCTAGGTTGGCACACACAACAATGGCTACTGGCGCAATGGCAATGAATTTCTGCCCGAGCGCCGCGTTGACGAATCTCTCTCTCATCTCCTTGCTGGTGACAACAAAGAAATCCCTTGCCTGGAGATTGCCCGCGGATGGTGCAGATTTTCCGGCCTCCAGAATTTGCTCAATCATCTCCCTGGGAACCGGCTTGGTATCCATTTTCCTGACGCTTCTCCTGTCCCTGATGGATTCTATTAATTCCATGAAATCACAATACCTAATCTGAGATTGGGTATAAAATGAGTGCTCCCCAAAGCTAAAGCATTGGGGTATCCATTAACTACCAGCCCATCAAGGCACTGGCGTTTGTTACCTGGGCTGGAAGTTAACCATATGGCAGTTGCATACCTGAATTATCGAAGCACATGGGCTTCGATTATCTATGCATATATATTCACGGTATGCAACGGTGTATCGACGACTGCTTTCATCCTGAATGACATGAAATCGAATATACAGAGCGATCATTCAGGGGAATTCGAAAATGCTAGTAACATAGAATATCGTGGGGAGCACTTTAATTAAACAATTTCTCGCAAAAGGAATTGCTTTGAAAACGCCCTTCTCCGCAAATCTAAAGATTGCGATATGTGGGCGAGAACATGTTTAATCATTTATGAGAAATAGCTTTAATTGGCCGGCCAGTACCATGTCGCAAAGGTGACGATGACGGTCGCGCCGATGCACATAGCCACAACTGCCCATGGTGGGATCTTTGGAGATTTCTCGTTCTCCTCGTCGAAATATCTAATGAGACCGGCTGCCGAGTGGAAGCCTTCTCCCTTTTTCTTTGCCATGCTATCTCCTGAGATTGATATTCGCTATTTAATCGTTTCGTTGCTGTTACCTGTACCATAATATACATATCGTTTGCCGCATTATGGGGATTCATGATGTATCCCTGGCGCGGCGAATTCACACTAGGCAATCAGGACAGCCAGGTAGCAATCGACACCTTGTCCTCCAGGCTGGATTTCCCCCCCGAAAAGGTGGCAATCTGGGGCCAGCACAAGACCGAAAACCTTGGAATCGAGAAGATTGTTGCCAATATCGTGTCCAACCCCAATATCCGGTATCTCATCCTCTGTGGCGACGAGGTGCGCGGGCACCGCTCAGGCAACAGTCTGATATCCCTTCACGCTAATGGCATTGACGACAATGGCAGAATAATCGGTGCGAAAGGTGCGGTGCCTTACATCGAGAACATCACCCCGGAATCCATAGCCAGGTTCAGGGAACAAGTAGAAATTATCGACATGATAGGCAATTCCAGCTTATCTGATATTATCGCGAAAACGGACAAGCTGGCTACCGTGAAAAAGCCGCCAATAGGCAAACCGATAATCATGGAATTCGTCGAAAGGGAAAAGACCAGTAGAATGAAATCCCTTTCCGGTAAAATTTCCATTCACAAGGACCTGCTTCTGGACCCCTATCTGGATGTGGGCAAAATGGACCAGGGGGCAGACACATGATAAATTTCTCCACCGAGCAAAGGATAATTGAATTGGGCGATATAAAAATAGGCGGTCAGCCAGGTGAACTTCCGACCGTGCTTTTTGGTACCGCGTTCTTCGGAAAAAAGTACCATCAACCGGATGTTGCCGCGCTCGAAGAGGTACGCGGCTTCATCAGGGCGCAGGAGGACCTGAGCAAGATGACTGGCAATCCATCCATTGTGGATATTTACCTCGGAGATGAGGAAACCATGGCCCGGAGACTTGAAATTGTGATGGAGGCACTTCCATCCAAAAGAATGTTTTCGGTTGATGTGCCAGAATCCAGCATCCGCCAGCAAGTTCTCAGGCATGCAAGCGAGATAGGCATCTCCAACAGGATAATTCTGAATTCTTTCAATCTAGCTGCCGAGCAAGCTGAGATGGAAGTTCTGAAGGACCATCCGCCTGGATGCGCCATTCTTCTTGGCTATAACCCCCGTGACTTTTCGGTTGACGGACGCATGGAGATGTTAGAATCTGGTGCTGGATATCTTGAAAAAGGTCTCATGGAATTTTCAAAGGAATTCGGCATTGACAAAATATTGCTGGATGCTGGTGCTACGCCATTCGACCACAGCGCTGCTGAGACATTGAGGGCCATCCCGGTCATGAAAAACAAATGGGGTCTGCCAGTTGGCTGCGCAATTCATAACACAGTTGAATCATGGCTCTGGATGAAGCAGTACAGGAAGGAGCACAAGCCAGAATATCTAACGTGCGACGTGGGCTCTAATGCCCTGCCAGTAATGTTGGGCGCAGATTTCTGTGTTTACGGTCCAATCAGAAACGCTCCATCCGTGTATCCATTCGTGGCCATGGTGGACAAGTTCATGGCCGAAGGAGCAGAAGATTATTTCGGAGTTTCCCAGGACGAAAATCATCCCCGGAGGAAGCTCGGTTGAATATTGAACTTCCGGAACTGGCTACCACTGTTGTGGGCAGTTTTCCTTCCACTCCGCCCGTGGATGCGTTATTTAAGTATTGTAGAGACGGCCAGGATCCGTTCCATGAAAGCCTGGAGAATGCTGTTGAAGCCCAGATTTCCGCGGGAATCCAGATTGTTTCAGACGGCCAGACCAGAAATGACATGGTCAAGCTTTTCACGACCAAACTATCCGGAATAAGGATGCGTTCAAAGCCAGTGGTCATCAAGGAGATTGGATACAAAGGGCCGATAACCGTTCAGGACCAGAAACTGGCAAAACAAATTATCGGTGATAGAGCGTTGTTGAAAGGCATTATAACTGGTCCATTCACGTTGGCCATGTCCTGCCAGGACGATTTTTACGGCAGCATGGAAAAGCTGGCCATGGGATTCGCGGAGGCCCTTAACAAAGAGGCCAGGCAGCTTTCTGAAATTGTTGACATACTTCAGATTGACGAACCTTTTTTCTCGGTGGAATATCCTGAATATGCTGGCCAGTTAATTTCAACAATTTTTTCAGGTGTGAAAATTCCCAAGGCCATGCATGTGTGCGGAGACGTTGGCCAGATATTTTCGCAGCTTGTAGAATTGCCCGTAGACATACTTGACCATGAATTTTCAGCACACCCGGAACTTATGGACATTGTTTCTGACATTGATTTCACCCAACACATTGGATTCGGATGCGTCCGCTCGGACGTTAATGAGGTTGAATCCATTGAGATTATTTCAGAAAGAATTAAGAAGGGGATTGACTGTGTTGGTCAATCGAGGCTGTTGCTGGACCCGGATTGCGGGCTCAGGCATCTCCCACCAGAAGTGGCAAAATCCAAGCTTGAGAACATGGTGAAGGCGAGAAACGTGGTGATTGGGAATGAAAGTTGAAACGATTGAAGCAACGAAACACAAGCGCATGGTCAAGGACCCCTATGGATTTTTCACAATATTTCTGGACAAGGGGAGAAGTGAGATTGTTGTCGAGTTCTACGAACAGGTCGTGAAAGGAAAAGACAATAAGGTTACCACTGGAAAGCTTGGTCTTGTAGTTTGCGGTACAGCAGCCGAGGCAATATGCCACACCATCGCGAGGGAAGACCTGGTTAGCCGTTTTGATCATGCATCCTATCTGGGCAGGGAACTCCAGAAGGCCGAAATTGCGCTCAAGAACAGACTGCCATACACCCAGGACGAGGAAATCGTTCTGAAGCCCAGGAAATAATCATTTTCTAAGCATTATTCAAGCAGAAGCAAAGGCAACCTGACAGTAACATGCCCCGCCTGTTTTTATCGGTATCCAAATTTATCCCACATCCAAAGTCCTGAGGGACATTTGGAACTACGAACTCCCAGATGGGATTTGGAACGATGAGGTGTGTTGGACGGTTGGCTGGGTGATGTCGAGGTGATGGTGGGGTTCTAAGTTCAATCGTAAGTATTTAGCGAAATGAAGGGAATAACGATTTGGTAATTGGATAATTTTCAACTGGATAATTGACTGTTACGAGTATTAAGGCTTGGGAGTCGGGAATGGGGAATAGGGAATCGTACGGAATGGCTGCTAAAAACAGCCATTGAATCCGCC
>JAUSPR010000263.1 GCA_030655715.1 Thermoplasmata archaeon | reverse complement strand
CGCGGCACCCAAGTCACCCTTCTTGAAATGGGGCAATGTGCGCTTCTGGTATCCTCTGGACAGACGAGCACCTCTAACAGCCTGCTGACCTATGCAGCCAGCCATCTGGGAAAGGTTCAACATGGAACCTCTCGCACCGCTTCTGGCCATCACGACCGCGGAATTTTCCAGACCAAGATACTTGCTGGCAACCTGACCTGCGTCATCCCTTGCTTTTCCCAGAATACGCATGGCTTCTACCTCAAGTGTTTCCTCGAGGCTTCTGCCTGGCATGGCTTCAAGTGTGCCTTCGGTGTAAGCATCCACATATTCTCTGACCTTTTTCGTAGCCTCAAGAAGCGAATCCTGAATCTGCATCCTGGCATCTATGGGTATGTCTTCATCGTCTATGCTGGTGCTGAATCCATGTATCATGATGGAACTTACAGCCATCTTGATAGCCATCTCGAGGAATTTCCTGGCCTCATCGGTTCCGAAGTCCCTTGTAATCTTGTCCAGAATAAGACCCTTGAAAGCACCCAGCGCCTTCTCGTCAATGGTTCCCTTGAGCAGTATACCATCTCTTATTACGACGTAGGAATCAAATTCACAGCCATCTTTCTTACAGGTATCGCATTTCTGGCAGATGGAAGATTTGTAGGAAATGTTCAGTTCTTTCGGAAGGCACATACTGAAAATAGTCTTTCCATACCAGTACCGTTTTCCGCCCTCGGTTTTTGCTGGCTCTGGCCATTCAACCCTGCCAATCCTGCTCAGGATTAGGGCAGTCTGGTCCTGTGAGTACAGCGGATTATTGTGAGTCAGCATGAACGAACCAGTTATATAGTCGTGAATGCCGCCAATGACAGGTCCGCCGAATCTCGGGGAAAGAATATTTTCCTGAACCAACATGAGGATCCTGGCCTCGGCAATTGCCTCGGGGCTCTGGATAACATGCAAGTTCATCTCGTCACCATCGAAATCTGCATTGTATGGAGGGCAGACACACAGGTTGAACCTGAAGGTCTTTCCTTTCATTACACGAATCCTGTGGGCCATCATCGACATTCTGTGCAGTGACGGCTGCCTGTTGAACAGGACTATGTCACCGTCAGTCATCTGACGCTCGATGACATGGCCGATATCGATGTTTTCAGAAACTGTTTCGGCATTTTTATCTGTAACTTTGATTCTCCGACCATCCTCGCGGATGACGTAATTAACGCCTGCCAGGTATTCTCCGAGCTCTGTAACAGGCTCTGGACCACGCAAGATAATTTCCTTTACCACCCCAACATTGAAGTTAGTTACACGAATCGGTATGGTCAGTTCCCTGGCTGCGTGCCATGGTATGCCGACTTCATTAATCGACAGCATAGGATCAGGCGATATCACGGTTCTAGCGGAGAAATTCACTCTCTTACCTGAAAGGTTGGAACGGAATCTTCCTTCCTTTCCCTTCAGCCTCTGAACCAGAGTCTTGAGGGGACGACCTGACCTGTGCCTTGCCGGTGGTATGCCTGAGGTTTGATTGTCGAAATAGGTTGTGATATGGTACTGGAGAAGCTCCCACAAGTCCTCAACAATTAGCTGTGGCGCGCCGGAATCACGGTTTTCCCTCAATCTCTGGTTGATACGCAATACGTCCACCAGTTTGTGAGTTAAATCGTCTTCCGACCTGTCTCCTGAATCAAGTGTAATAGACGGCCTAACAGTGACCGGCGGAACCGGCAATGCAGTAAGTACCATCCATTCTGGTCTTGAAACCTCGGGGTTGAGGCCGAGCGGAATCAAACTGTCATCCGGAATTCTCTCCAACCTTTCGCGCACTTCTTTCGGTGTTAGTTTGTGACCTTCCTCGCGGAAAGTGGATGGTTTATCCAGGGTTATCTTGAGCTGCTCTGCATTACAAATCGGGCAGACTGTCCGGACGCTGGCGCTCTTTGCAGTATCCTTCATCAGTCTCTCGAACTCGGTAAGGTCACCGCCCAGTTCCTCCAGCATGCCGCGGAGATTTTCTTCCTCCTCTATCTGGCTGGTAGTAAGCAGAACCTTGCCGCATTCCCTGCAGGTGGATTGCAACAGCCTCTTGATGTCCTTGACGAATCCAACATGGATTACAGGCATGGCCAAATCAATGTGACCGAAATGACCAGGACAATCATCAACTTTCTGGCCGCATGTCTTGCATCGGAGACCAGGCTCGATAACACCCATGTGCATGTCCATCAGACCCATATCAATAGGGAATCCGTCATCGTCGTATGTATCCGCAGTGATGATTTTCACGGCAGACATACGCCTTATCTCTTCTGGTGATAAGTGTGCGAACTTTATCCCGTGTATGCGCTTGTTAACACCGCGCTTTATCATTTCAATTCCTCCAGTTGAAGCCTCATTGCCACTCCAAGGCTGAGAAGTTCGTCCATCAATAGTTTGAATGCATAGCTTGTCTGGACCGGGTAAACGCTCGAGTTATTACCGCATACCGGGCATCTCAGAACGCCGCGGCGGTCCATCATGGCTACATGGCCGCATTTAGGATTGCCGCAGATATACTGGGTTGTTCCGTCGGATTCATCGAGCAAACGGTCTTTAATTACCATGGCAGCTCCGTGACCAATAAGGCAGTCACGCTCCATCTCACCGAACCTCAGACCGCCCTGTCTGGAACGGCCTTCTGTCGGTTGCCTGGTAAGTATCTGCACCGGCCCTCTTGACCGCACATGCATCTTGCCCGCAACCATGTGGTGAAGCTTCTGGTAGTAAATTACACCTATGAAAATGTCGGCCTTGATTAGTTCGCCAGTCACTCCGTTGAACATGATTTCTCTGCCATTATGCTTGAAACCAGCCTCAACTAGACCTTTCCTGAGCGAATCTTCTCTTTCACCGCTGAAAGGTGTTCCGTCAATGAAACGGCCTTCCATGGCTCCGACCTTGCCGCCAACCATCTCAAGAACGTGTGCGACGGTCATACGTGACGGAATAGCGTGAGGGTTGATTATCAAGTCAGGAGTCAATCCAGACTCCGTGAATGGCATGTCTTCCGGTGCTATCAAGTGGCCGACGACGCCCTTCTGCCCGTGCCTGGAGGCAAACTTGTCTCCGAGCTCAGGTATCCTGGGATCTCTAACTTTAACTTTGACCAGACGGGAGCCGTTTTCAGTCTCGGTGAGCATGACGCTGTCAACCCAGCCCTTTTCTCCGGGTCTGACTGTAACTGAAGTTTCCCTGCGCTTCTGCGGTGTGAGGAAATCAGTATCCTCTTCCAGGAATCTTGGCGGGGAAGTTTTTCCGACCAGCACGTCTCCACCCGAGATGTAAACCTCGGGGTTTATTAGTCCGTCCTCGTCCAGGTTATTGTAAGATAAATCTGCTCTGGCTCCGCGGACGTCCGGTGGCGGTATTTCGAAGTGGTCTTCCTGACCGCCCGGGTAACGACGCTCTTCGGCTTTGTATGTCCTGAAGAAGGATGAATGTCCCAGTCCTCTTTCGATAGAAGCCCTGCTCATGACCAGCGCATCTTCCATGTTATAGCCGTGATACGAACTCACTGCCACAACGAAGTTCTGACCGCCTGGCCTTTCCTTGAAATTCACATATTTCATTATCTCGGTCTGCACCATTGGCTGCTGCGGATAATGCATTAAATGTGCCCTTGTGTCAGGCCTTATCCTGTAATTGGAATCTGCCATTCCCAGAGACTGCTTGGCCATTGCCGCACCCATTGTGATTCTTGGAGACGAATTGTGTTCGGGATAGGGAACCATGCCTGAGGCTACACCCATGATAAGCATCGGGTCGATTTCCATGTGGGTGTGCTCATTTTCCAGGAGCTTGGGTACTTCAAGGATTTCCTCGCAGAACCCGCACTTGAGCTTGACAATGTTCTCGGGCATGCCAACGTTCTCCCACGAGACATTGCCCTCTGATAGAAACTTGCCGCAACCGCTGCACTTTGTCGGGGCAGTGTATGGAACAACAGCGATGTAGGCATCTTCTTCTTCCTCAGCGTCAATCCATTCCACAACACCTTCTCTTATCAGGTCCTTCATCTTCAAGCGACCTGCGACCAGTCCGTCCAGGTGCTTCTTTGTCAGGATGAGACGACCGTCCCTTACAACGAGCAATGGTCTTCTGAGCCTGCCCTCATCGCAGTTTATGACTATGTCATTCATTTCAGTGTCGAATCTCAGGTTCACTTCGTGAGAGAGCAATCCGCCACGGCGACGCTGGCGAACCTCTTCGATAAGGTCGTACGGTCTGTCATGTGTACCGACTAAATCTCCATTCACATAAACCCTTGTGAGATCGGTTTGCTGGCTCTTGATATCCTTGACTCCTAGGTCCACGAGCAATTGTTTCACGTCCCTGTCATGCGAACGTTCGCTGACATCAACCAGCAGTGCGCAGTTCTTGACCAGACCACAATTCTGACCTTCTGGGGTTTCATTCGGGCAAAGTCGGCCCCACTGTGTTGGGTGCAAGTCTCTTGCTTCAAAGTGAGGTTGGCTCCTGGTGAGCGGGGACGTAACCCTTCTGAGATGGCTCATCGAGCTCATGTTTGAGGTGCGGTCCAGCAGCTGGGATACTCCCACTCTGCCGCCCACCCAGTTACCTGTGGAAAGTGCGTGCAGAAGTCTCTGTGTGAGCAAGTCCGGTCTTATTGCAGAACTGATTTTCATGCTCTTCTTCTTGGCATACCCTCTTTCCAGTTGGTACTTGAGGTCCTTGGCCAGATTGCTGAATGATACTCTAAATAAATCCTCCATCAAATCGCCGGAAAGCTTCAAACGCTTGTTGGCATAATGGTCCTTGTCATCCTCGCCGCGCATTCCCAGGAAGAGTTCCAGAACTGTTCTGGCCATCCTGCCCAGGAAGATTGCCTTCTTCAGACGGTCCGCGGGACTGTCCCCAAGGTGAGGAAGCAATGCCTTATCGATAATGGATTCGACCTTCTTTTCCCTGTATTCCTTGGCCTGGCCAGTGGCGAATTTCTTTTCCAACCAGAGAACCGCATCCTCTGTGGAATTGATGCCTATCGGAGGATATTGTTTCTCGTCCTGGCATTCTTCGATATTAGCGTAAACGACAGTGTCCATAAGCTTGTCTGAAACTATGGCATTGTAGATGTCTTCGTCAGATTCCATGCCCAGGGCCTTCATGAGAATGTAAAGCGGTATCTGGCCAGTTGCTGCGGCCACTGATACAGTTAAAATACTATCTTTCTTCTTTTCCAGAAGCGTGAGCGAGCGGTATCCTTCCTTCTGGGAAAATACCTTGGCAATCTCGGTCCTTGTTCCATATCTCTCATTGAACTCAGCCAGCACCCTGTTCGGTGCCAGGTCCTCCAGAGATATCAGGACACGTTCCGTGCCACTTACTATGAAGAATCCACCAGGATCGCATGGGTCCTCTCCGAGCTTTGCCAGCTTGTCCTTGTAGCTCAGTTTTGCAAGAGCTTCATCACTCAGACTCTTGAACATTGAGTCGATGTTTTCTTCGTCCAGGCAGCATTTCTTGCTCTTGACCATCAATGGAAGATTTCCGATATGAACTGCTTCCGGTTCCCTCTCAACTCCATTTTCAATTATAGTGAAAGTGAGATGAATCGGTGCCATGTAAGTAAGATTTCTCAACCTGGCCTCCATTGGCGTGAGCAGGTTTGTAGCGCCGTTTGCCTCACGAACCACTGGCTGACCAATTTTTATTGTCGGCTTTTCATGGGGGTCAATACGTCCGTCCTTGGACCTCTTCCTGCCAATCCTGACTTCGACAATGTTTCCATCAGTTCTCTCGTCGTCCAGCTTGATTATGCCTCTGAGATTATCTTCCTTGGACACCCGTATATTGTCCACAATCATCTGCATCCTGTTGTTGATGTTTTCCATTGTGGGAAGAAAATCGTTATATGAAGCTATGTGATGGTTCACTATGCTCCTTTCCCTGAAAAATGCGTCTACGAGTTCTCTCATGAAAATTACCCCCTCACGACTACCCTGTAGGCAACGGATATGCCTGAAACAGTGTGTGTTCGAATGATTTTAATTAACCTTCCCTCATCGATATCCATGCCTTTTGCCTCTTCGAGGGTTTTCAGACAAGGGTCGCCCTTCCGAATTTTGGGAAGTTGGTCCTTTCCGACACTGTACATGGTGAGAATCTTTTCCTCGTCCTTCACATCAACAAGATGATGTTCAGGCACGTTATCATGTTCCAAAACATTCAATTCAGACATTCTTACTCACCCCGCACAAATAGTACTTCTAACGGGGCCATACTCCAAGCAATGCTTTTCTCTGCCATTCTCACACCTCTGCTAATTAATTTACGAGCCCGCGGGGATTTTCGACGAATTTATCTGGCATCAAACCGGACAAGTCCGATTTGAGTGTTTCCATGTTAGGACACGGAAACCTTCACGGCCAGTTTTACCAGCCATTCAGATTTTACGCTGGCTACGATTCGAACCCCGGGCCACCTGGTATCTTCTCCAACCAACGCAGATGCGCTGGTTTGAGTAAAAGCCAGATGCTCTTTCTAGAAGACTGTTCCAAGAACAACCTTTACCTAGCTGAGCTACGGGCCCATCCAGTATTATATAGGTTTAGCTTACCCCCGACATACTCCCCCCATATAAAGGTTACCCTATTATTTAGTCTATATAATACGATATCCAACACAACAATTTATAGAAAAAATGAAATAAATATTTTTTGATAGTTTTTTCAATAGTATTAAATATAAGGGACTTACAAACTGTTTTATTCCAACTCCTGGCCTTTAAATTCGAGGAGAGCCTTAACTTCAACCGTGGTGAGATTTCGCCATCGGCCTTCCTTCAAGCCAGCCAAAATCAGATTGCCTATTCGCTCTCTTTTCAGGTCTATGGCCTTGAACCCATAAATTTCCAGCATTCTCCGAACTTGGCGCTTTCTTCCTTCATGGAGAATGAATTTCAGCATGGTTGCATGCTTCCCTCTTTCAAGAACTTCCACCTGACATGGCCTGGTCTTGACTCCTTCTAGCCAGACACCGGTTCTCAGCACTTCGATTATATCATCCGGAACGGAATTCGCTACCTTGACATGGTACTCTTTCTCCACCGAACCGGTGGGATGGATTATCTTGTTTGCAAATTCTCCGTCATTGGTAAGAAGCAGCAATCCGCGGGAATTTAGATCTAACCTTCCGACAGAAAATATTCGTGATTTTATGCCCACAAGGTCGATTGCCAGCGGTTTCCCGGTCGTGCTGTCCATTGTGCATTCATACCCCGGTGGTTTGTTCAGCAGGATGTAGATTTTCGGCTGTTTTGTCAGGGCCTTGCCGTTCACCAGAATTATATCGTTTTCTGGATCCGCAGAATCACCCAGGTTGGCAACCTTTCCGTTGACCTTGACGCGACGGTCATCTATCATTATCTCGGCCTTGCGCCTGGAGCACAGGCCGGAATCCGCGATAATTTTCTGGAGACGGGACTTCATCGCCCCGGAATATCTGATTCAGGATATATGGGTTGGGATTGGAGGAGGGGGAATCGGGAATATGGAGTAGGGAATCGGTCAGTTAACTGGAACTGACCTCTTCAGCCTTTTATCTGTATCCGAATTCCTGTGGGACATTCGGATTTACCGTTCCCGATTCCCAGTTCCCGATTCCCCAAACTCAACCCAAGTAGGCTGGGAGTAATAGACAGGGCAATATCTCAACACTTTTGATGCCGCTCGCAGATACCCACAAAATTCTTGAAAATGTCCGAACCAAATTCAGTATGCTCGACCTCAGGATGAAACTGCAGCCCATAGTAAGGTTTTTTAGTATATTTGAATGCCTGTATCTTGCAGTTCTCGGAGAACGCCAGGTTGGTGAAATCATCGGGAAGGAACTTGACCTCGTCATTGTGGCTCTCCCAGGCCTTGAATGGGGATTTTATCCCTTCCAGTATGTCACCGGGTTCTGTGATTGTGACGTCGATTGCACCGTATTCCGGCGTATCCGCAGCATCAGCCTTTCCCCCGAAATGTAACGCAATAAATTGGCATCCCACGCAGATGCCCAGTATTGGAAAATCCGCTCGGTTCAGAATATCCGCGGTATTGCCCAGTTTCATGGCTTCTGTGCCGATCCTGGGAGCCCCGCCTGAGAGCACGAGACCGTCAACCTCCAGGTCCTCAATCTTGGTCGTATTGGGAATAATCTTGGTCTCCACGCCCAGATATCTGAGAACGCGCCACTCCCTGTGGGTCCACTGGCCTCCATTGTCGAACACGTCGATTCGCATGGGGAAAGGGAAGTCTCTCAAGTATATAATTTGTTTTCATTCCGTAATCAGCAATCTGAAATCAATAAGATTACGGAGACAGATACCTGCTCATTCAACTGGTGGTTCGGGAGCGATTTCCTCGGATTCCTCGATGACCTCGGATTCGTCAGCTTGTGGAGCTTCTGCCGGTGCTTCCTCTGTCGGTTCCGCTGCAACCGGCTCTTCTTCCTCCGGTGCATCTGGTATTGCCGGAATAAAGCCTGCCTTCAAAATCTCGGACTTGTGTATCTCGACTCTCTGGAGCGGGTGAATGGGCTTGCATGCCGAAGCAGTCATTTTAGCCAGCTGGCCAGATATAATCGCTTTCACAATCTCGTCGAGCGGTCTTGTCGAGCAGAAATCCTTAATGACAGTTGTTATAATGTGGCGAATCGCAGACTGCTGGGAGGAACGTATCCTGTTGCCTGAAATGGCCAGGGGTTTTAGCCGAATTATGAAATCATCGCGTGTCTTGGTGTCCACTATCAGGTCGATCTTGCTTTTTCTGCGGCGCGTCATCCTGCGAACATAGTCACTGGACATGTCATGGCCCACGAAATAAGTGTGAGCTTCAGTACCGCGAACGTCATTAACCTTGAATCGCAACTTGATATGCATCTTCGAAAAATCTCCGTTGATGTCCTGGACGGTAACTTCGGCAATCCTGCCCATGAGCTTCTCGGATTCATCTGTCATGGTCTCCGCTACCTTCTGCCGGTTGAACATGTCCGGCGCCATCACATCGTACCAAACCTTGGACTTCCACTTGTCCTTGGTTGCCCTTCCTTTTGCTTTTGTCTTTGGTGCTGGCATTTAAAGCCTCCCTTCGGGGTTAGCGGAGATATTGGATATGTTATTTATAGATATGGTCATCATTTTTAAGCCTCATTATTTAGTTTCTGCCAGAAGTGTTTCAAAATCCGTGAACTTGATAGATAATTGACCAAGCGCGTATTTGATTGCAGTCGCGGGGTCAACGCTTCCATCGGTTTCGAATCTGAATTGATATCTGGTGGTTTCCGCATTTACCTTGACTGCACCTATGCCGCCCAGGTCTTCATGCTCGCATGTTCTGCAAAGAATGCAGGCCTCTGGGTCAACCACGGTGAGTGTTTTCTTGTTCACCTTGAACACGTCTTTGGGGCAGCTTCCTGCAATCCTTTCTGCGTCTTTAACCTTGTCCAGGTTGACTGTTATCTCGGGAATAGGCTTGTACCCAGCTGCGTGAACAGCCTGCCATCTGGCATGGGTTTTACCTGTTCCAAGGTGAGCAGTTGCATAAATCAGAATGCCCTCATCCTCTGTCAGTTTGACTATCGGAATAATTGCATCATGGGGCTTGAGCTTCTCGTCACCCAGAGGTTCCAGTTCACCTGAATAAACAGTGCACGGGCCTCTCTTGTTCAGAGAAAACATAATCTGACAATTGGGACAGCCAGTGCCGTCGCAATCGCATTCTTCCTTTGTCTTCAGATGGCCTTTCAGCAG
>JAUSPR010000252.1 GCA_030655715.1 Thermoplasmata archaeon | reverse complement strand
ACTTGAGATCAAGATTGCCTATATCAAGGGCGGAATATACCATGAGAAGGCCGGGATATTCAAGGACGAAGAAGGAAATATTGTGGCCTTCAACGGCTCGGGAAATGAAACACCGGGCGGTTGGAGGAACAATACAGAATCGTTCCATGCTTTCACTTCATGGGATGATGACAGACACATCAAACCGGAATTAGTCATCTTTGAAAGGCTGTGGAACGGAAATGACCCGAGGACTACAGTTGTTCCGTTGCCTTTTGCAGTCGTCAAGGGATTGTTGGATTTCAAGGACTATTTCAAGGATGGCATGGACGACCCAATTGATGTTCTTGATTTGGGGGTAGATGCAACCAAGAAATGGACCTGGACTCCCGAGTTAGCGTTCGTTTTCGAATCACAGCGGTTATGGAACCACCGGGATTTTGCCTATGCCGAAACAGCAATCAAACCATTCGAGCATCAGGATTATATCGCATCCAGCGTTCTGAAGAACTGGCCACCAAGATTTCTGTTCGCTGATGAAGTGGGATTAGGCAAAACCATCGAGGCAGGATTAGTTATCAAGGGCTTCATTGCAGCAGGCAGGGTGGACAGACTGATCATACTGGCGCCTGCGAATGCCATGAAACAGTGGCAAGAGGAATTGCTGAACAAGTTCGGACTGGAGACATGGCGCCTGGATGGGAATTATGTAGTTGCGCCACAGACAGATCCTCACCGCCCGCCACGGAGGGAGAAGGTGGATGCGGTCAACCCGTTCCGCTCGAAGCCATATCTTATAGTGAGCAGCCAGCTCATCAGGAGCGAGGAAAGATTGGAGCAAATTTGCCAACTGGAATACGACCTCATAATCCTCGATGAGGCACATCATGCCAGAGCGAGCAATAATGCAGGAAGAAGAGAGGAAAACAAACTCCTGCAAGCTATGGGGGAACTGCGCTACAATACTCTTGGTCTAATTTTGATGACGGCTACGCCGATACAACTGAGCCGCCTGGATCTGTGGGACCTGCTGGGCATCCTTGAATTACCCGGTAAATGGCAGGACCAGAATTCTTTCGATCGGTTTTTCCAGATGATTAACGAACCTGAACCGGACTGGAAATTCCTGCTGGATATGGCGAACAGCGGCATACAACAGGGCGGCTTCGACCAGAATGAAGAAGCGAGAGTCCTGAGAGATGATTATCTGACCATTGATGTGTATAAGCTCACCCATATAGTCAAAGAAAACGATTCTGCGGCTGTAAAAGAACTATCCGAGGAAGAGTTGAAAGCCCTCAAGGTTCTCCTTTTCCGGTTGACCCCAGTAAGGCAGATGACCTACAGGCACACCAGGGAACTGCTTAAGCGATACAGGAAAGAGGGCAAGTTCAGCGGAAAGATAGCTGACAGAAATCCATCAAAGGAACGGGTCGAGCTACGAGGAACAGACGACGACCTGACAAGCGAAAGAGGTCTGTATCACCGGATAGACCAGTATGTCAGAGTTTACTATGCCAAATACAACAACGTGAGGAAAGGCATGGGCTTCCTGATGGAGGTTTATAGAAAACGGTTAACGTCCAGCTTCTATGCGATAAAACTCAGCCTCAAGAAAAGGCACGGTCGATTGGGTCAGGCCCTTGAAACAGGCGATTTCAGCATTATATTCAAGGAACTGGAAGAGGAGGAGTTCCAAGACCTTCTTCCAGACAACCTGATGGACGAGTTCATCGATGAAGAGGGCAAGACAAAAGCATCAGGCAATGTTTCTGCACTCAGGGATGTCGTAACAAAGGAATACGAGTATCTCGGGAATTTCATCGAACATCTGAACGCGCTTCCCAATGATACAAAAGCAGAGCACCTGGATACACTTCTGGCTAAAATATTCGGGAGCGGTAAAAAGCAGGTAATAATCTTCTCACAATTCATGGACACGGTCAACTTCCTGTTAGAATATTTCAGAGCCAAATATGGGGAGAGGCTCGGCTCGTATTCCGGGGATGGCGGTAAATATTGGGATAGCAAGGAATGGAAAAAATGCTCGAAGCAAGAAATCCAGAACAAGTTCGCAGACCCATCCGACCGAATGGACCTTCTCATCTGCACAGATGCAGCCAGTGAAAGTTTGAATTTGCAGACCTGTGATACGGTCATCAACTATGACGTTCCCTGGAATCCGATGCGGATAGAACAACGGATAGGAAGGATAGACCGCATAGGCCAGGAATCTCCAATAGTGAATGTCTATACCATTTTCTACAAGGATTCCGTGGAGGAAAAGGCATATGATAGATGTCTGAAACGCATCGGTTATTTCAAAACTACACTTGGACATCTACAACCAATTTTACAATCCACTGAAAGGGCAATCAGGGATGCATCCATGGCAGGCACACCAGAGGAAGAAGCGGCAATCATTGAACGGATGGATAACGAATATGAAATTATTGCTCAGACAGAGGAAGATCTAAGGATTGAACGGTTGCTAAATTACTATACACCGCAACTGGATTTGTTGAAGAACAGAGCGCCGGTCACACAGCAGGAGCTGGAGAACGTCATTGCGCCAAGCCTGGAAGCAGCAGGCTGGCAGAAGAATGATGCTGTGTGGAAAAGAGAGGAAGCCTCGATAACATTCGATCAAACATTCATGGACAGGAAGGGCGGTGAGGTGGAACTCGTTACACCCCACTCAAGCCTATCAAAATACATCGGCAACCTTCCCGAACTCCCAGAGAGTATCGGACATATACACAGAATACAAATGTCTGGATTGGTTGGTTTCGCGGTCGAGTCCAATGGCCGATTTTACATTGCCAACAATCTATCAGATTTGAAATCTCCCAAAGGAGATTCATACCCTTCTTTGGAAGAGGCCAGGATGGGATTAAAGTATAAGATAAATGAGCAACGACTACAATATCTCGAAGCAGATAGGAAGGCGTGGATAAACAGACACACCAATTGGAAAGTCAGAGTTAATATGTATCTGGACAATGTCGCAAGATGGAGATGGAAGTCTGCCAGGACCGAGGGGGCATTGGACAATTTTTCGGATGAAACGCTCGCCCAGGTCTGGAATAAATACCTCAATGACTCAGATAGAACTTTAACAAAACAGCTTGTGGAAATTGTCAGCTACAAACCTACATTTGACCCTGCCGAGAAGGGAAAGGGTCGAATATCTACCAAGAGTCCCAAGGATGCCAGGAAGGAGCAATCGTTCCTGGATGACCTGAGGAGGATCACGCAGAAGATAAATCTCAACGAGGAGCAACGGAAGGGGATTGTTTAGCCTCACTTTGACCTTTTCCATGATTTATAGTTTTTCCAGGTTTTTTAAGTTATTAAATTGGATTAAATTTGAGGCAGAGTGATGTAGAAATCCTTTCCTTCGAAAGAGATCAGTTTTCTGCTATAACATAGTTCGAAATCGAATATCTTGATGGATGGATTGGACTCCCTCACATTGAATACCCGGTAGACATAATATCGACCCTTTTTATGTTCAGCTTCTAGGGCTGTATCGAATTCACCGATGGACATCGGGAACGTGTACCCGGAGCCCGATGAGGATTTAACTTCAATACGAACTGGCACAAGGCCACTCCCTTCTTTGTTCAACATCCAGGACTCAATGTCCCAAGGATTTTCAGGTATATTTTTTGATATCCAGACGACGAGGTAATCCTCAGAGTTTAATTCCATTTTGGCCGTGAGCGCGGCAACCTTCTCGACTTCCTTGTCGTAAACCACCTTTTCGCCTTTCTGGCCATCCTCGTCGGACCACATTGTACTGATGTGGCCTCGGTGAGTGTGCTTCTTGCACTTTTTCCGAGGCTCTTTTGATGGTGGAGGTGTCGCCTCGTCGATATTCGGCACCTCGACTGTTACTTGATTCAAATCAACGGGCTTTGAAATTGTGTCATAAGTGGTTGCATCTTCATCTTCCCCCCCCTCTTCATCTAGGCCAGTGTTTGCCTCATCATCCGGGTTGCCGATTGTAACCTCAATCTCGTCATCGTCTTCATCCTCTATATTCAATTCTTCCTCTTCCGAAATGCTATCTTCATCGCGGTATTGGCATATGTACCGCCCAACCGCCTCTCTGTACTTGTTATCAGAGAGAAGAGCGGCAGTGTCCCTCGTTAATGATTTCAGAATCTTCTCTATGGAATTTGGTAGGTTTGAAAAATCGAGATGGGCAATTAATTCGTCTGCAAACGGGCCGTATACCATGACCAATTGACCCGTTAAACATATGTCTAGAAACTCCTTTTTTACTGAGAAATGAACATCCTTCTTGTCTGAAATCAATTTCTCGCCATCTTTGGTAAATAAATCCAGGTTGATTTTTCTGGTTGCCTGGAGCGACTTCCTCATCGACGAGAAATGCCGCATTCTCGCTATGGTATCCACCAATGTCTGCTTGACTGCATTGCTACTTTCTTCCCTTTCGAAATGCGACAATATTGTTTCAATCGCCTGGCAATAGAAAGAAAGATTTTCTATTATGAGGGGTTCCGAGTGGGCATCAAACCTCACACTGTATGGCCTGACATCGATAATATCTACACGGGATTCGAGCTTCGAAGCGGAAATCACATTAAGGAATTTCAAAAGCGGTGCAATCGCATCTACATCTTTTTTCATGTGTTCTATATGGCTGGCTAGACTTATTCCATGGGCTATGAAGTTTTCTCGGTATATCGGGTTATCACAATAGATGATGATGTTGTCATTAGGGGAAATCCAATCGCTCTCTTTAAGGCAATAGACACGGCAATGTTCCTGATATTTTTTGAATGTTTCTGGAAGATCGCTTTGTCCATGCTCTTCGAGATAGTTGTTTATGCGCCTATAACATTTCACGATGTCTGAACGTACATTGTCGTTCAATGTGTACTGGCCCTTTTTGGGCCAGAGATAATCGAGAAATAGGTTAAGGAATTGGTCGATCCTCGGCTCTTTTTCGGGGCAACCCAGATCGTCGCAGAAGAAATCCTTAAGGTTAGGATACAGTTCTTTAAAATTCGGATAGTAAACTGAAAATGGCGATTCATAAAAGACATCGGACAATTTCCAAAAGCGGTTGTTGTTATCTATAATTAATTTATCCTGTTCAAATGCATTTCTGACTTCTTTCACATTCAGTTTTCTCTGTTCTATCCATTTGGATATTTCAATTGCCTTGTCAATGAAAATAGAGGTGGTCATTCGTTCATTTTTCTTGAGTAAACGCAAATGCTCGATAGGAGATATCTCTTGAGTGGTCTCATTGAAATCTAACCATTCAACTAGATTATTGTCTGTGAATACGATAGAACAAACGGGGACGCCCTGTTCAGCAAGAAGCCGCGTCTCATCTGTGAATTTCAACACCTCTTTTGATAATCGTAATTCATCCGAATTTTCTGCGATGATTAATGGTGTATTATACAATAAATTTGCAAAGTCCGTAAGTGGAGTATTAATTTGGTCTTCGACATGCGAAATTCTCTTACTGGCATATTCGACAAAACGTCCTTTTACATTCGTATATTTTGAATAATATTCGCTCCAATTTGCGTCAAGAATTCTCCAAAAAGCCCTGACTATATCATTTCTTTCAATTTTGGCGAGTGTCGCAATCTGAGTAATTCTATCTCGAATGGATTCATCAAAATCCGGGTCGATGATTAAATATTTGTATCCTGGAATTCCCTCATAATCACTGGCTCTTGGAGGTTCTAACCCTTTGATGTCCATCATTTTTTCGAGTGTGCTTTGTGTGTATTGTTTTTCATTAATATCTATTCCCAATTTATCATTGACTCCAATCGCTGTGAAGAACCGTACCCACTGGTCGGATGATAAATTTGAGTATTTTAGATATTCATCTGAAATAAACATTTTTTTGTTATCTGAACCAAAGAAAATCTCTAAATCTGAATGATTGAATTTTGTATTCAAATACAATTTTGAACTTGATACCAAATTTCCTTCTTCATTTAATACTTTAAAATTTTGCGGTATGATATTGCTTTTTACCGAATCGATAAATTTCGCAATTATACTTGAATATTGCAGTAATG
>JAUSPR010000231.1 GCA_030655715.1 Thermoplasmata archaeon | reverse complement strand
CCAGGTCGTGGTAAACGCACTGAGAGGCGTAAATCTTACTGTAAGAAAAGGCGACATGATTGCCATCATGGGGCCTTCCGGATGCGGAAAGACCACTCTGCTCAACCTTCTCTCCGGACTGGATGATGTAAGCTCCGGGACAATCAAGATAGAAGGAAAAGACCTCAGCCAAATGTCGGACAATGAGAAAACCGAACACCGGGCCAAAAGAATGGGGTTCATTTTTCAATTCTACAATTTACTGCCAGTTCTTTCTGCCATCGAAAACGTGGAGATGCCGCTCCTTGTATCGGGAACCCCGGCAAAGGAAGCCCGGGAGCAAGCAATTGATATCATGAACATTGTAGGCCTCGGAGAGGTCATGTACAGCAAGCCTGGCGCGCTTTCAGGAGGAGAGCGTCAGAGGACAACTATCGCCCGTGCGCTCATCAGCAAACCTGCAATCATCTGGGGCGATGAGCTGACCGGTGATTTAGATGACGAAACAGCGAACAATATAATGGACCTGGTTGCAAGGATGAGAAAGGAAACTCAAGCCACATTCGTCATAGTCACTCACAACCCGGAGGTCGGAAAGCGGGCCGACAAAATCATGTACATGAGAAGCGGCCAGTTCGTCAGAGAAGAAATGAATCCATCGAGGAAAATCTAAAGGGGATGGCTTGAATGGATATTACAGAACTCATACTGCCTGGCATCGTGTTGGGAATAATCCTGTTCATGCTTATGCTGGGATTTTTCAACAAGGTCATTGCAAAGCTTGGACTGAGAAATTTCTACAGGCATAAAGGCCATGCACTGATTTCCATTGCTGGCCTGCTTGTCGGGACCACGATAATCTGCGCCTCAATGGTGGTTGGCGATTCAATTGAATATTTCATTGTAGAGGAAACCTACAACACTCTCCAGCTTGTTGATATGACAGTCACCGAGGATGCTGGTAATTCCTTCAACTATTCAGTTTACACAGCATTGAACAATGATGCGGCGGTGGGTGATTTAACGGATGGCATGGCGCCGCTTTATGCTCAAACAGTTACTGTGCGACATACGAGTACCAATCAATTCGAACCGAGCGCCAACCTTGTCGGATATGACTGGCAGGCTGATTTGAACTTCGGAGAGTTTCCTGCGGTTGACGGTTCGATGTTGCAAGGGAATGATTTGGGTCCAAATGACACAATGATAAACCTGGAACTTGCCGAGAATCTGGGTGCCAGTGTGGATGACACAATCCTGCTTACCTACTCCATCGGAGGAACTTATGGAGGATATGGAGTTCTGGAATCGCGCGTTTTGACAATAAAACATATACTGGATGATTCCGGAAAAACACGGTTTGACACAGGTCAAGGAATGGGAATGGGCACATTCAATATTTTCGTCAACATGGGAACAGCACAGGAAATGTTCCAAGAACCAGGCATGATTACTCATATCAAGATATCCAACAACGGGGATATTGAAGGCGGCGCCAAGAACAGCGACCAGGTGAAAACTGCAATCGAGACCTCCCTTGGCATCCCAGGCCCTGATAATTTGAAAGTCAGGGCTGTGAAACAGAGCAGCCTGGAAACAGCCAAGGCTTTTAACGACCTGATTTCATCATTCTTGACAATATTCGGAAGCTTCGCAATTATTGCTGGCGTCATTCTTATAATCAATATTTTCACCATGCTGGCCGAGGAAAGGAAATCCGAACTAGGCATGGCCAGGGCCGTGGGAATGAAACGAAAGCATCTCATGCAATCTTTCCTGTTCGAGGGCCTTGCCTATGGCGGAATTGCCAGTTTATTGGGAACACTGGCCGGCGTGGGTGTCGGTGCTGTTCTGATATACATGGTAAATAACTTCATCGGCTTCATTGACATACAACTGCCATTCCACTTCCAGTGGTTCAGCCTGGTAAGCGCGTTCTCTCTGGGCTTCATCATCACATTCGGCACAATTCTGCTTACTTCCTGGAAGATAAGCAAGCTCAACATTATTCGTGCCATAAGAGGCATCGATGAACCTCCGAAGGACAGGAAAGGATTCACTATGCCCATCCTGGGTGTCTTAATCACTGCCATGGCAGCCCTCATTTACTTCCAGTATCCGGATGACATCACTGTAAAATTGATGGCACCGTCAGGAATGATAGCAGGCATCGGAATGATTCTCTGGCGCTGGATCGGTGATAGAATATCCATCAGCGGAGCAAGCCTCGGCGTATTCCTGTACACATACTATGCCATAAGGACTTATTTCGCTGACGCTGACAATAACAGCATGGACATATTGTTCATATTCTCTGGCGTGCTCATAGTTCTGAGCATAGTTCTCTTGATTATGTATAATTCAGGGCCTATTATCCATGCGATTACAGGAAGTGTTGGCCGGGTCAAGAAATGGAGGCCGACAATTATGACAGCGGTCTCATACCCGCTGACCAAGAAGTTCCGCACGGGAATGAGCGTGGGGATGTTCGCACTGGTGGTTTACATGATTGTCATGCTTTCCGTGTTTTCCAGCATGTTCGTCATAGACGTGGATGAGGAGACCCTGAAGCAGGGCGGCGGTTTTGACATTCAGGCAGAGGCGCTCAGCCCGGTAATGGACCTTGGAAATGTGTCTTACCATGACCCGACCTTGAATATCAGCGTGCAGATAACATCAAGCGCGCTGCAGAATAATTTAACCTATACACAGGTGACGCAATATTTCACTCTTGATGCGAATGTGACAGATTCGACTGCAGCTGAAATCAACTTCGGCGGTTTGAACCCGGATGAGTTCATGAGAATGTCCCGTATCTACGGCATCGACCAGTCATTTTTTGAGAATAAGTCATTCCAGTTCTCAACAATGGCAGAGGAATATACCACCGATGCACAAGTCTGGAATGCATTAATGGAACCGGGTTCAACCAAGGTCCTGGTCAGTTCCATGAGCGCCATGTTCATGGGCGCGGAGACAGGCAATCATCTGACAATGAAGGACCCCATGACAGGAAACATATCCCAGGAATACGAGATAATCGGAGTTCTGGACCAATCCATCATGAGTGGTATTTTCATGTCCCGTACGAATGTAATCTACAATTTCGGCATGGCAGGAATGGTAAATTCCGTATTTCTGTTTGACGTGAATCCGGCTTTCGACATCAAGGAGACTGCCAAGGCACTGGAAAGTGACTTTGCACTGCTGGGCATGAACACA
>JAUSPR010000287.1 GCA_030655715.1 Thermoplasmata archaeon | reverse complement strand
CTGCACAGCCGGAATATACTATGTGCCGGTATATAATCCCCAGATTGTTTATGTAGTAAGAAGACCTATATATCATTCAGAAAGATCTTATATATTCTTTGGTACAGGCTTTCTTATAGGAAGCTGGCTAAACAGAGATTGTGACTGGAATCAACGTAGAATATATTATCATGGATGGCAGGGAAAAGACTGGATTGGCAGATCAGGAAGAATAGTTATAATTAACAATAAAATTTATGTAAACGATAGATTTAATGACATCAACCACTTTAGAGATAAACGAAAAATCAAAAATGATTTTGAAAAAGAAAGACAAAGAAGTTATGATTATAGGAATCCTGGAAGATATCGAAATCAACCAGGCTTTTATGTACCGGTAAAACCGGATTTAAAGACAAGACCTTATGACTCCTGGTCTCGTAAAAGAGATATGTACTACCCTAACATAAAAAATCCAATAAAATCCAACATAACTCAACCGAAGAATCAACCGGGGATAAATAATAATCGAGGGAACCAAGGCGGAATCATAAGGTCTGCTCCGCCAAGTTCGGGAAATCGACCGGAGTTAAAAGGCGGACCAATAAGATCTGCTCCCCCAGGTTCTGGGAATCAGCCAGGCGTAAAAGGCGGCAGAAATGATAAGGGAAGAACAGATACTCGATACAAAACTAACTCAAATAAAAAATAAACGTTAGTTGATTTATACTGTTAGGTGTGTTACCCTTAGTTTCAGATTTCTGCGAACCAGAACCAAAGGATGTGAAGTGGATGATCAATCACCGTGACCTGGCACTGGCTGCAATGCGGGGTGAGCTTGTGGAACGTGTTCCATTCATTGCAAGAATGGAACTGTGGTACAATTACAACGCAAACCGTGGCACTCTTCCTGATCACTATCAAAATTGGTCACTTTGGGACATACAAAGAGACCTTGGGATAGGTATCTTCGGGTTTGGTGCGTGGGATCAGTCGTTTTATAAAACAGAGCTTCATGGGGTCAACGTTACCCGAACCACAGACAACGGAACTGGAGTCACCAACTTTGATACTCCTTTCGGCAAACTCACAGCTATGGACAGGATGTCAGATGAACTGATGGAAGCTGCAGGAACCGGTGCAAGAATTGAGTTTCCATTCAAGAGTCCATCTGATTATGATGCCCTCGAATACCTGCTGGACAATACAGAAATAGTCGATAATTTCGATAACTACGGGAAATTTGTTGAGGAAATTGGAACTGATGGCATTGCGCTTCCATTTTCAGGGTATCTTCATGCTCATCAACTCATGATAAATTATATGGGCTATGAACGGTTCTACTACGAACTCTACGAAAATGAATCCAGACTGCTTCGCCTGGTAGATGCAATTGAGCGTCAACAGAATGAGATACTTAGTCTTGCAGCCCAATCTCCTTCTCAAGCCATTGAAGTGGGTGGAAACTACGACGAACAGATGACTCCCCCACCCATCTTCGAGCGCTTTTTCTCTCCATTCTATAAAAAAGCACACGAAGTACTATCAGCAAGCAGCAAAGTGCTGGTTATACATGGAGATGGTGAAATGAAGAAACTTCTATCTCTTATCAAGGATTGCGGAGTACAGGTTGTAGAAGCTGTTACACCAAAGCCGATGACTTCAATCGACATAAAACAAGTCAGAGAACTTTGGGGTGATGAGGTAACACTGTGGGGAGGACTGCCGTCAATTATATTTACACCGGTTTTTACAGATGCAGAATTTGAAACCCATATCGAGGAACTTTTTGAGACTATTGGTGAGGGTAAAAGATTCATACTAGGTTTCGGAGATAATGCACCAACAGATGCAATGTTTCAGAGGATTAAGCGGATAGCTAAATTTTGGAATGAGAAAAGGTAGATATTTGAAACTATCTCAAAAAAGGTTTCCTGGATTCTCAGTCAAGAGAAGCTGATCCTTGGTGTGCCGTTTCCATTGCTTGGGTAAGGAGACTAAAGATTTCGTTCATCTCCTTAGCGCTTGGAGACAGTCACGAGCGTTTCGCCTTTGAGCGAAACCGAGAACGATAGCCTTCCTAGCATGTCGGCATTGGCCTGGATATAACCCCCCGCATGTATCTGGTAAGGTGTACCAGGGGTGATATGGAACTCTCCGTCACTGACTGTTACATCTGCTGATCCCGCACCGTTTAGAGTAAAGCGCACAGCCTTACTGTCGTATTGCTGGACAAGAGCGTTCACCGGCTTCCGAGTTTTCACCGACACAGGCACCCACTTCAGAACTGCTGTTTGATTCTGATCAAGGTCGATCTGAGTACGTGCGCCCGAACGGTCCACCGTGGTTAGGAAGTTGTTGGGGATTTGGACTCCGAGACTGTCGTACAAGTAACCGAAATGGAGATTCGTGCTTTCGTGCCACCCATATAGCCCCGGGTTCATCGTGATCAGTCTCTCCTTTCCCTTTACGTAGCCCGAGTGTATCTCTTCGAAGGTTATAGGGTACATCTCGGCGGGGACGGACCGGTTCTTGATGACACCCTCCCGATAATAGAAGTAGAGGTTCCCATAGGCGAGGGCCTCGCGAACTGTATTGTACAAATCCACTTCATTGCCTGTGGAGCTTGTTGACCCGAGACTTATGGGAGTGGGGGTAAGGTGGCCATGAGGTCCGGCATGGAGTTCTTGACACCATACCATCGGGACTTTGTTGATTGTCCTGGTTGACACCGACGAGTTGTTGATGGGTACCCCGCCTTTGGAATTGATTTTTCTGGCGAAATCCACTAGCAAGTCCTGCGAGAGAAGAATAGGCGATCCTTTCTTTGCCATGACGGTCTTTGTTTTTGGGTCGATATCCGCGCTGTGACCGTCCCAGCGATTGTAAATATACTCGGCACCGTAGGGCCACATGAAGCCGTCCAAGAAAGCACCGTTGCACCCCATTTCATCCATCATGACATCGACGGCCTTCAGCATCGCTTTGCCAAAGCTGTTGTCGCGGGTCGGGTGGAAGATCCAGTTGCGCCAACCGGCATCCAATTTCTCCTTGCTGAAGTAGGACCTGGCGTAGTATTCATGATCTTCGCCGTACATGATCTGCTTGCCATCGCGGTCTAGCGATACTGAGTCCGGGAAAAGTTCCTTCGGCTTGCTCGTGGCATAGAGGGCGTGGGCGATGTGGAACATCACCTTCAGCCCCGGATCTATCTTGTGGATACTAGCGAACTGTTCGGTGAGAAGTCTCTTCTCCATTGGATACTGCATGAACTCTATTCCTTCGAGGGAGATGCCGACATCATCGGCGATATTTGAGATGCATGGATCGGAGGCGTACTTCAGTCCCCGCAGGTAAATGAACTCCCTGCTCGGCACCAGTCTTCGGTTGGACGGCACACCCGGCGTTTGCTCGTAGAGAAACGTGAACCCGCCGTCCACCTTGCCATTCCGCCCTTCGTCCTTCCGCACTGCATTAATGAAGTCATAGTAGTCACCGGTGTCGTTCGGATAGACTGCCCATTCTAAAGTGTAAGAGGCTTTTCCGTCAAGCGCGAAGCTGTCATCGCCCACACCCACGGTCTGCTGGTCGGAGAATCCCTTGCACTGCACCACGTACACATCGTCGAGGGCCAGCATTCCAAGTCCATATGACTTCCCGGCGATAAAAACAGTGGGATTTGTCTTGAGGTCAACATAGCTTGCGGTCGAGCCGGGATACCCAGCAACGAGTGTGGCCTTGATCGATCTTCCCTCAGTCCGAAACTGGTTCTTGAGAATAATACCCAGCACCTCTTTGGTTCTGTTGGATATCGTGTCCTTGACTGAGATGCGGTTCCGGTACAGCTTGATCCTTCGATGGACGGAATAGTACTTGCCCTCCCCAGTGACTTCATAGGTCGAGCCATTGAGCCGCTTCGTTGCGACACGCCACGATGGTTCTCCCTTGGGCTCATGCGCTGCCAGGAATTGGTTCTCACCGCCGTTCGGATACGAGTAGAACGATTCTACTGGGTAAGTCTCACCGTTGACGGTGACTGTGAATCCTCCTGCCCTCGCCAAGTTCATCTGGAACTTCACTGGTACTCGTGGAGAAGATAGCGCGGGTAGGAACTTCTGCTCCGGCGACGGGACCGCATCGCATCGGTATGTCAATGCGAAAGCCAATAAGACCACAACAGCATAGATTGCGTAAATGTGCTTCAAATTAACTCCTATTCCATAGTGAGCCAAGGAATCTGAGCCGGGATTGCCCATATAAAATTTAGAAATCTCTTTTGATGCTGATTCTTCAGTTCACTTAGTTGATTATACATCAGGTTTTGGTTAATATCAATATCCCATCATAATTAATTATATTATTTGAATCTAGCATACCAGTCTCAGGATGAAGGTTCCCTGCAAGTCGGTATTTTTCAGATGAAGATAATTTAATTGTTTTGAAAAAGATATCTCATTCAACTATTACAGCCTCCCACCTCTAACTTCTAATCTTTATTTTCCAAAAGCGCTTTCATTATATTTCTCGAAGCATACTTGAAATCTTTTTCAATAATTTTCATCAGATCTCTGGTTGACTGCCTCTTTGAAAAGTCTGCTGCGGGACATTCGTTTGGAATAATGGGAAAATTCATCTGCCTGGCATAAGATTCAAGATATTTATTGCCTACATACGCAAGCGGTCTTATAAGGAAAAACCTGCCGTCAAAATAATTCGCAACAAAGGGCATAGATTCAAACACTCCGTGCATAAACATATTCATTAAAGCTGTCTGAGCAAAATCGTCTCTATTGTGACCGAGCGCAATTTTATTGCATTTCAATTCATCAGCTATCTCAAATATCGTTTTTTTTCTGTTCCATCGGCACCTTTCACAATTCATAGGCAGATTTTCATTTTCCGGAACATGAAGTTTTCTTATATGATATTGGACGCCCTCATTTATAAACCACTGTTCAAGAGGTTTGTAAAATTCTATATCACCGCCCCTGGCATCACCAACAATATGAACTGCAGCAATTTCATATTTCTCATGCGAATATGCGAGCCGATATTTCAACAAATCGAGAAGACTTGTGCTGTCTTTGCCGCCGGATACCCCAACGAGTATCCTGTCGCCATCCTCAATCATGTTGTGCTCACGCACAGCACTATCTATTCTATTGCATAAATAATCTCTTGATATCATGTTAATTGATTATATAAGCTGCAGAATGTTTTGTAAATAAATGAGCTTTGAAAAATCCTGATTATTTTTTAATATCAGGAACTGAAAGCTTTTTAATGCACGTATAAATACTGGTGTTATTGCATTCTAAAGTAAGAGTTCAATGTATGATTACACGTCATGCCGAACTTGTTTCGGCATGTACTCTATGTATGAATAGATCCTGAAACAAGTAGGGTGACGTGATTCTC
>JAUSPR010000286.1 GCA_030655715.1 Thermoplasmata archaeon | reverse complement strand
GTAAACACCTCCACGGGCATGTTTTTCTCGGTCTGAGCCTTTTTTGCGGTATTCATTTCCTCGATTAATTTTTTGAGTTCGTCAAGTATATCCTGGGTTGTTTTCTGTCTTTCCTTGTATAACTCGGCAATCAATTCCGCTTTTTCAGCAATCGAAATCAGATATGGGGATTTATCCAATTCCAATCGAATGGTCTTATCAATGCCTCTCAGCAAATTGAATATCTTCTCTGTATCGGTAGATTTGGAATCTTCTATTTTTCTGATAGTATTTTCATCAATCTCATAGATTTCGAGAGACGATTTGATTGCGCCACTTTTCGTATGCTCCTGGACGAGCTTTGCTGTTTTGCGGGTGAACTCTTTGTCTATGGAAATGCCTGGCTCATATGCCTCTTTCAAAATTCGATACATTCTGGCCAAGGTTTCGATATCTAATATATATGGCCTGAGGAACGCGTCAGGCGAGAGAATCTCGTATATTTCAGCCAGTTCCTTGAAAAATTTGTAGTATTCCTGCCGTTTTTCCTCGTTTCTGAAATGTTCGAGAACCGCTTCAACGGCCTTGTCTTGGGTTTTTTCCTTGATAAGCACAAGATATTTCTGTCCGGCCACTTTCATTTCCTTCAGGAATCTATCTTTCAATATCTCTATGTCGTGAACAACTCCATCTATGTCCGATGAATCGAAAGCCAGGGCTTTCTCCAAGTTGGCGAATATGCCGACAAAATCAAGAACAAAACCAGACGGCTTCTTTCTTCCAGTATCGTCCTCATAAGGCCTGTTCACTCGGGCGATAGCCTGCAGGAGCACATGGTCCCTCATGGGCTTGTCCAGATACATGCAATATAGAATTGGGGCGTCAAAACCGGTTAAAAGTTTCTCAGTCACAATCAGAATTTTGGGGACACCATCTGGCTTCCGGAATGCCTTTCGAATCTGCCGCTCCTTCTCCGGAGTCAGATGGTGTTTTGCCAGTTCAGGGCGGTCGTTGTAATTCGGGCTGTAAACGACTTCCGAATATTCTTTCGGGAGGTATTTGTCCAGTTCTTCCTTGTACTGGGCGCAAGCTTCTCTGTCCACGGCCACGATAAACGCCTTGTACCCCATTGGCTCGATGTATTCATTGAAATGTTTCACAATGTACTTGATAACTTTCTCTCGCCGTTCCGGGTTCTTCAGCATATTTTTCAGATTCACAGCTTTCTCAAGTACTTTGTTCAGTGTTTCTATATCGCTGATGCCTTGGGTCTCGGCAAGATTCAGGAACTCCTTTTCAAGGGTTTCCTTGTCAACCTGCAATTGATTGGGTGCCAGCGCATAATGCAACCGAACCGTTGTTCCGTCCTCAATAGATTCTGCAATGCCGTATTTGTCCAGATAGCCATGCGGTGGATCGTCCTTGCCAAAAACAATGAACGTACCCTTTCCGGAACTGGTTTTATCTATCGGCGTTCCCGTGAAACCGATATAGGTCGCATTGGGTAAAGCCCCCATCAAGTAGTTGCCGAGGTCCCCGCCGGTGGTTCTGTGGGCTTCATCTATCAAAACGAAGATGTTCTCCTTTGTGTTTATATCCGGCGACATCCCCTCGAATTTGTGAATCATTGTAACAATAAGTCCCATCCTGTTCATTTTCAGCAATTCTTGGAGATGCTTCTTGCTGTCCGCAACCTCAACGGATTCAATGCCGAGGGCGCTGATATTTCCAAAAAGTTGTGCTTCCAGCTCGTTTCTGTCCACGAGCATTATCACGGTCGGATTGCCGAATAGAGGATTCTCGATGATGGCTTTTGCAGCAACTATCATGGTGTAAGTCTTACCCGAACCTTGTGTGTGCCATATTAATCCCCGGCTCATAATCGAACTCGCTCTTTCAATCACTCTCTCCACAGCCCGCATCTGATGTGGCCTCAGCACCACCTTTTTCAATTCATCATCCTGTCTCGTGAACAGGATAAAATCAACCAATACCTGAATAATCCGATTTCTGTCCAGAAAAGATTTTACCAGTGTTTCGAAATCGCCCTTCGCCTCATCCTTCCAGTTGAACAGCCATTTCTCGGAAATGTTCCAGGTCGAACTGTAATAGTATCTGATGATGTGTGTGAGTGCATACAACTGCATTACTGCCAGCAGTTCCGGGCAATCCCGATGATAGCGCTTTATCTGGGCGAAAGCCTCGATCATGCCGTCAATCTTGTGAGCGGCCTTAGCTTCTATGAGAAACACAGGAAAACCGTTGATTAGAAATACAACATCTGGTCGAATGTTTTTATTCCCGTTGGTGAAGCTGAACTCATCTGTTACATGGAATATATTATTTTCAACATTTTCAGTATCTATGAACTGGACATTCCGTTCCCTTTTCTCAGCAGGAACATAAACCGTTCTCAGCCCTTTCAGATGCTCCCAGGCGACAAGGTTCCCTTCGATGTTGGGCGGAATTCTCTCCAATCTCCTGATAAGTTCCTCAGCCATTTCCGGGGTCAGGAATTCGGAATTCAATTTCAAAAGCCGGGCAATGAACAAATCCCTGAACACGAAGCCTGTTTCTCCGCCTCTCAACCGCAAAGCCTCTTCCTGGTTGATGTACAGCCAGCCGATTTCTGAGGCGTATTTGATGAGAGGGTTCTGGACCGCGCCGCGCTCCCCGCCGAGTTTTGGCATTATGAGCCTCCAACCTCTTCTTCCAACAATTTCATTATCTCCTCCCCCAAAATAGGGAGCTTATTATTTACAACATCCCACACGATATCCCAGTTAACACCAAAATAGAAATGGATGACCTTGTCCCTCATTCCAGCTATCTTTTTCCATTCGATTTTTTTATGTTTTTGTTTAAAGTCGGATGATGTGTTTTTAACAGCCTCACCGATTATCTCCATATTGCGAAGTACCGCATCCTGGGTTTTTGTGTCCTCCAAAATATCCTCATAATCAATTCCATACGTATAATCCATAATTCTCTTGATGGCTTCATCAACATCCTTAAGAAATTCAATGTCTCCTCTTTTAGACATAGACAACACTCCTCGTTATGTTCTCAGCGACCTCTTTGAACCTTATGCTTTTTATGCCGGCAGGAGTTAAAATATCGACCTTTCTTCCGAACAGCTCCTCCAGATAGAATGTCAGGTCCATGAAGTTATCAAAGCTCGACGTTTCAAATTCGACAACCATATCTACATCGCTCGTTGCTGTCTGCTCACCTCTGGCGCAAGAACCAAATAACCCCATTCTTTTAACACCAAATCTGGCCTTGAGTTCCTGTTCATGTTCTTTCAACACTTTTTTCACATCCATATATCACACCTCGATGTTCAATCCATTGACTCTGATCTTCGCAGTCATCAAATCGTTCAGAAGCGTTTTGAAAAGGTCGTTTTGGGCATTTTTTTTCCCCTCCTCGGCCTGTATTTTGTCGTCAATTGATGAGAGCACAGCGGCGATGTGCTGTTGTTCGGGGAGAGGAGGGAGGGGGATTTGAACAGATGAAATTACCGACTTTGGAATTCTTTGTCTGCCTGTTGCACCTTCCATTTTTGATGCAATAGCATTTCTTACCCCCGGAAGTCTAAGATAACTGAAAATATGTTCGGATGTTATTTCTTTATCTTGATTTGGATGAAATGCCCAAACTTCGGTTGTCATGTAGGCAATGTCCGTTGGTAGGTTTGATAAAATGGCTTGCTTTCCATTTTCAAAGCATGGTGTTATTTTTGCTATTGCTACATCGTCTTTGAAAACGAATGTTCCGCTTGTAATTTGTGAATATTGTTTCATCTCCCAACCTTTAACTAATTGATTGGTCTCCGATACCATGTCCATTGATATGAATGGTAATTTATCTTGTTCTTTTATGATTACCTCCCTTGGTTTTTTACTAAATTCAACAACTTCCCCCAGCTTCACCACATCCCACCCCTCAGGCACCATCCCGATTTCCGTCTCCTTCAGGGGCACATTCTCCGCTTCCTCCAAGGGCACTGGCCCGTAGGTGAACAGGTGCTTCATCATGGATTTTTTTAGCTCGCGGGTGGATTGGACGACAGCCCCGGTCTTTTCTCTGGCAGACTGGACAGTGGAGAGCACGGCGGCGATTCGCTTCTGCTCGGGGAGAGGGGGGTGGGGGATTTTTTGATTTTTTACATCCGAATCTGTTACCGCTGGATAACTTGCGCCTCTCTGAATTTTACCCAATTCATCGATAAAGGAATCTCTTTGAACAGCATAATAAATAAACTGATTTGAGAGTCCATCATTCCCCCTTAAAACACAAAACGCTGTTGAACAAACTTGATTATCATACTCTTTTGGAATTAATGCAATCCGTTTTAATGTGGGGCGAACTGTTGCTACAATTACATCGTTTTCTTTAACTATTTTTCTCGCTCTACTTGGGGCTTCTTTACCCTGATAGATGGTTGATGAAATAATTCTAAGACTCTCTCTATCGATGCCAGAAACATCGATATACTTGAATTTCTCAGACGCTTTTCGCATATCTTTTTGTTTTGTTTTTATTACATAATCCTGTAGTTTCGTCACTTTCCAATTTTCTGGCAGTGGGCCGAGTTCGGTCATTTTGAAGCCGTCTGGCATGACCTCATTCATCCTCCAGCACCTCCCTGCCTGCGGCCTCGCCTTCCAGGAATTCGGCCAGTACCTCGGGGCTCGGCAATCCGCCTTTAAGATTTCCAGGGAGTTTGGGCGTGAGCCTGTATTCCGAAACACCCATGGGCCTGTTCAGGTTCCTCAGCGAGTACTCTGCTATTATGCCATTTTTACCCTTGCAGAGTATGAGGCCCACGGCCGGCTGGTCGTCCGGGTGCTTTACCATGTCATCCAGAGCCGATAGGTAGAAATTCATCTTGCCCGCATGCTCGGGTATGAACTCCCCCATCTTGAGGTCTATGGCCACAAGGCATCTCAGACCGTGATGATAGAACAGAAGATCGATATAATAGTCCTGCTCCGCAACCACAAGATGATACTGGCTCCCCATGAAAGCAAACCCGGTCCCCAGTTCGAGAAGAAAATTCCGTATCCTGTCAAGCAATGCCCTTTCCAGGTCCCTTTCCCTTGCATCGTCCCGGAGGCTTATGAAGTCAAATATGTACGGGTCCTTAATCGCCTGCTCCATCAATTCAGACTGGGGCGACGGTAGCGTATCCGAAAAATTGGTTATTTTTACAGAATCCGCCTGTCTTTCATAAAGCCCAGTTTCTATCTGGTGTACCAGAACATTGCGACTCCATCCATTGATTGCAGTCTGATGGACATACCACAGGCGTTTGTCTGCATCTTTCACCTTTTCCACCAGCACCAGATTATGTCCCCACGGAATACTTGCCAGAATCTCCGGCATAATGCCATATTCCAATTCTCGCACAACCTGTGCGATTTCTTCCGACTTCTCATTTTCTCGCGCGGCCCGTGCGAGTTTTTCATTGCCCCCACTGTATACCAGATAGAATGCTCGCATGCGCCATATATTGCTTGCAGAGAATCCCTTCACATCCGGGAACTCATGCCCGATGTCTGCGGACAGTTGCTCGACCACGCCTTTCCCCCAACCGGTCTCTTTCTGCTTCTCGACTATGCGTTTACCTATGTCCCAGTAGAGAGATATTAACTCCCTGCTGACCGATAAGACCGCTTTTGCCCTGGCGGTTCGTATGCGTGCCTTCAACTCTTCCAGGAAATGAATGTACTCCTGCTTTGTTAAGTTTTCATCAGTCATTTACTACCCCACCTCCGGCAGTGGGCCGAGTTCGGTCATTTTGCAGCCGTCTGGTAGTTCTTCGGACATCTTTGATTATCTCCTCTTTTACTCTTCTATTTTTTCTTCTTTTCCACATACTTGAATATGTAAGCATAATCCCTCTTCTCCTTTGGAAGTATTCTTTCTACTTGCGCTCTGGTCTCTTCCTCGCTTTGCCCGGAAGCCACAATGACATCTTCAAATATTGCAAACCATCCTGTTCTTATTATGCCTATCTCGGAAAATCGCCTTGATGCTTTTCTTGCATTCGACCTGCCGATCTCCTGATAATAAACATTCCAAAGAGATGGTTTCTCTTTCAGGAGTTGATATATCTCATCAGAGTATTCCATCCTGTTGGCCTCGTTCTTGACATAGAACTTCATCAGGTCTTCATCAGATTCTTTCATTTCGGAAATCGGAGCTTCCAGGGATTGTATGATGCCGAACCTGCTTTTTGCCATTTGATATCTTGTTTGAATGGATTTCTTTATGCCGCCGCCGAATTGAATATTATTCGAACGGATAATTCCACAATAGATTATACGCCCCCTGAATGGCAGAAGAACGGTCTTGA
>JAUSPR010000285.1 GCA_030655715.1 Thermoplasmata archaeon | reverse complement strand
TTGCATCAAAGAGAAATATCTATCGTGAGAAAGAAAAAAGGAGTGAATAACGGACTCAACTCATACTTGAGCCAGCATCCTTAACCGAAGACGTATGGAGTCTTATTAAATACGATGCAAAAATGCTATCTGGACAGCCCTTTATTAAAAAACTCTTGCCCGTAGTTGCCCCTGTCCGTGCAAATACGATATCGCCTGAATTCAATTTATAATGAGGTATATCTGTGTCGTCAATATCGCAATAGGGCACTTCATTCCAATTAACAGAACCATTTTGAATATCTGTGATTCGGAGGTATCTTGGGCCAGGACCATTGTCCTTCGCTTTAGCTGTATAACCATATTGCACATCATCGACTACTGCGTCGATGGTCGCCCACTCCCACCCCTCCGGCAGCTCCCTCATCAATTCAGCCCCCTTGATAATTGCGGATTGTTGTTGATAGTCTGCCAATCCCCCAATCGACAATCAATAAATCGACAATCGCTCAAAACCTGCATTTGTCACCATTCTCCTTGAGCCACTTTATTTTTTCTTTATAGTCTGGTATTGCATCTTCGACCAAGCTCCAGAACTTTTCGGAATGATTGCGTTCGATCAAATGGGCCAGCTCATGTACGCATACATATTCCAATACGTCCTTCGGGGCAAACAACAGTCTTGTTGAAATGTTAATGTTTCCAGCGCTTGAACAACTCCCCCAATTTGATTTATTATATTTAAAAAATATTCTGCCCAAAGGTTGGTTGAAATGCATCTTGTTTAACTCATCGATTCTCTCTTTAAGTTCCGGGATTCTTTTTTTGGCGATGCATCTGCTGAGGAGCGTGGAAATGTGTTCGCTTTGCATCTCTTTTGATAGATTGGATGATATCACAAGTTGGATGGCTTTACCTTTAATTCTTGCAGAGCTGCCCTGCTTATCCTTCAACTCTATCTCAAGAGTATATTCCTCTTGGCCCACCGTAAGCATGTCTCCATTCTTGTATTCTTTTTGGATATCTGGCTTAAATTTTTCAGGATTTTCCCTCAGTTTGTTTATAGCCCATCGTTTCATCATTATTAATTGCCTGGAACTTTCCTCTCTGCCGAGAAAAGAGGGGATTCTTATGTTAATTGCTTTTTTTCTAATGGATACAGCGCAATTATCTCTCTTTTCATAATGGATTTTTACAGAATACTTTATTCCATTAACTTCTAATGGTTCAATTTTCATGTCTGATAAACTCATCCTTCCCACCCCTCCGGCAGCTCCCTCATCCATTCAGCCCCCTTGATAATTGCGGATTGTTGCCGATATTTTGGCAATCCCCCAATCGACAATTAATAAATCGACAATCGTTCAATCCGCCACCTCCCAGTGCCCGCCCTTCGCAGGGCCGACCCTCCGCAGACGGCCCTCGGCTTTCAGTTTTTTGAGGTTCCATTCCACCCCTCTCCTGGTCAAGCCGGTGATTTCCCCCAATTCCCTTTGACTGATTCTTGGGTTCTCCCGGATTGCGGCTATAATCTTCTCCACAGTTTTCTCCACAGTTTTCTCCTTTCCTTCATTCGGGGAGAGTGATTTTACAGCGTCTTTCGTTTCTGGCTTTGCATTCCTGCGGAACACGACCGCGAAACCGCTCTTTCTCGCCTTGAAATTCACCTTCACCCCGTTCTTCCGGCACTCATCCGAGATTCTCTTGAGGCCGGAGCCCCAGCGCTCGATGTCCTTGGACGCGAATAAAACCTCCGCGAGTTTCGGATTTCTCAGTATGGAATGTTCGTTTCCGGTGATGAAATCATCCGGCGTGTACCCATCGGGAAATTCTCCCGGATTGTATATTTCCACCCGGTCGCGGAATATTGCCAGTTCATTGCCTTTCGGGTTTCTGTAATCCTTGTGACAGAACGAATTTACTATGGCCTCGCGGAGCGCATCGATCGGGATTTCCGGAATCTCCTTCCGTTCCAGCGCGCCGAATTCCACCCGCCAATCCATGTGTTCCTTGACGTATGTCTCGGTTTTGGCCATCAGGTCAAAGAGTGTGCCTTCGAACTCCCTTATGTCAAGAAACGTTAATTTGTCGGTGCCGGCGAATACTGCTGCCTGGACTCTCAAAGGGTTTTCGTCGCAGAACAGGACTTCACCGGCTTTCAGAAGCCGTTCTCCATCGAGGAGGGCGAGTTTGTTCAATGTCCTCTTCGTGCCTGCGAATTTGAAATCAATCCGGCCTGCCAGGTTCGCCTTTCTTACAAAATCTTTTACAATCTTTTCATTCACGTCGGCTAGCTTTTTTTCTGAAACTTCCGAATCCCATTTGGAAGTGTGGCCTTTCTGTTCGGAGAACATATGACTCATTTCCCTCGCGGAGGCCTTGCGGTTTTCGTCACTTACGCGCAGATATGCCCGCCCGTAAGCAAGATAGGGGCCATCGTTACCAGAAAACGATATTTTCAGGCAATCATGTCCTTCAAGTTGCACCTTTTCTATGGTGGGAAATATTTTTGGATCTATGTTTTCGGAAATCACTCTCCCAACCTCTCGCAAAGTGGATTTGGAAATGCTCTGGCCGACCACAGTCCCATCATCCTTGATGCCAAAGTACAGGGTTCCGGAACCGTGCTTATTTAGTATCGCCGAAATGGATATTACTGCCTCTTTTAGTTCGGATGTGGAAAGTTTGAATTCCAGTGTTTCGGATTCAGCAAGCTTCATTCCAGTAGGCTCCCATATTTCGTCTAACCTCTTTCCGATTATTTAAACCTATTAAGGAGGTCAATGAAATTATTCTGATGTATGAATTCACTTGGCTCAGCTTCCTGCTGCTTTCTGATTCGCTCATTTCCCCTTATCTCCATTGTTCAGCTTCCGGGCCAGCTCGTTCATGGCTTCCATGGCGTTCTCCAGGTGCGTTGTGGCCTCGCTCACCAGGTCGAGCGGCTCCGGCAAATCGTCCGGGTTCTCCTGATTTTCATCCTTCAACCAGAATATGTCCAGGTTGTAATCGCGTTCCTCAATCTGTTTGAGCGTGAATTTCTTGAACCTTTCTGTTTCTTTTCGGGCTGGCTTCGGATGGCCGTTCGGGTCCGAGCCATATGATTTCTCGAAGTCCTCGAAGTATTTCTCTGTCAGGGAATGACCCTTGTTGACTTTCTCGACATTGGTTCTCAGGTCGTAAATCCAGACTTCCTTGGTCTCCACTCCCTTCCTAAAGAACACGATGTTGGCCTTCACCCCGGCGCTGTATGGCGCGAATGTGCCAATGGGTAATCTGATGATGGTGTGCAGGTCGCAGTCCTTGAGCATTATCTTTCTGACTTCTTTGCCAGCATGCTCCTCGAATAATACATTATCTGGTAGCACCATGGCCGCTCTGCCGCCGGGCTTCAGGATGCTGATTACATGCTGGATAAAATTGAGCTGCTTGTTGCTGGTGGAGATGTTGAAATCCTCCCTGCTGGGCGTTTCTCCTGCACCTTTGGTGCCGAATGGCGGGTTGGTCAGAACAACATCATATCTTGCCGCGCCTGGCGGCTCTGCTATCGAATCGCCGTACATGATGTTGGACTCGATGCCATGCAGATAAAGGTTCATTAGAGAGAGTCTGCGCGTCTCCTGAACAATCTCTTTGCCTGAGAATACATGCTTTTCCAGTCTGGCGAAATCCTCTCGCTTGATATCGGCTCCGTTCTTTGTCTGTTTCATTATCCATTCGTATGAGCCAATTAGGAAACCTGCGGTTCCGACCGCGGGGTCGTGGATAGCGAAGGAAGAATTTTCTCTGAAATCCGGCTTCATGCACCGCACTACCGCGCGTATCGCCTCTCTGGGCGTGAAGTACTGGCCAGCGCCCTTCTGCTCTGCCGCGTATTTCTGCAATAAGCCCTCATAACAATCCGCTTTCAGATCTACATCCAGCGCGCCCCAGTAGGTTTCGTCTATCATGGAGATGAGCTTCTTCAAGTTCACCGGCGTTCTGAACCGGGACTGCGCCCCCGAGAATATGCCGCCCAGAAGACCGGGCTGCTTGCCAAGTTCTCGAAGCATGAATACATAATAATCCTCCAACTCTGTCCCGGACTTTGCTTTCAGGTCTTTCCAGGAGCATCCATTCGGAAGCTTGACTGCTTTTTCGTCCGCAAGCTTGAGAAACAGTAGATAAGTCAACTGCTCGATGTAGTCCCCGTAATTTATTCCATCATGCCTCAGGGTGTTGCAGAACCCCCATAATTTTGCTACCGCATCCGTCATGCCAAAACCGCCTGGTTAATCTCTTCTAATATCTCTTCGAGCTTGCCATCGAATACTTCATTGGCCCTGTGCTCGCCGCCATACCTGGAGAACGGCGGGATTTTGAAATCGTCCTTGTCCAGAATTATTCTGTTCACCAGGCATGCTTCAATCATATCGAGCCACTTCTCCTGCTCACCCGAGAACACCTTGCCCTCTTTGAAGGCTTCTACCGCCCTATGAGCCCTTTCTTCCGGATTCTCGATGTCTATACCCCTGGCCGCATGCTTGACCATGGAGATTATGTCGGCAAGTTCCCGGTTGTATGCTTTCTTCAACCTGTTCTCAGTGAACTTTTCTGGCCTGTCTGCCAGCTTCTGCCTGAGTTCAGATAGTTCCTCTGTGTGGAAGTCTCTCGGCCTGTTGAGCAGAATCTCAAGGGCCTCTATCTGCTCGGGATTATCTTTGATGAATTTCTCGAACTGCTGGATATAGTCCTCCGGTTTCA
>JAUSPR010000284.1 GCA_030655715.1 Thermoplasmata archaeon | reverse complement strand
TAAACTATTTATATAAATTAGGTATATACTTACCTTATACAACTGAGTTGCACGAATGGATATATACCCGAGGTACAAAGGCAGAGCGATAATCCCCACAAGGTCAGCATATCATGAGCTGGAGGACCTTGTGCTGAACCTGTTCGATGTTGCCGATGTGCTGGAGAAAGGCTGTGATTGCTCGAGGAGCAGGCGAAAGAAGGAAAAGCTGGAAAGATGCTTGCAGGCGGGCAACAAAATCACCCGGGTGGTCGTAGCCGACGGGCAGTTTGCCTATTCTGACGGGTATGTTGAGGATGTGTACTGGTTGATTCATGTGTCCGTGGAGACACGAAAAAGGAGGCCTAGAAAATGAGACCCAGGAAACTGGAGGACGCGAAGCCGGTGTGCGCGGTATGCAGAAAGGGCATGGAGCCCGTGAAGATCAAGATAGGGGAGATAGATGCCAGGGCCTGGCGATGCCCCAAGTGTGGCCAGGAAATTATTCATCCCGAGGACGCGCAGCTGGCTCTGATAATGGCCCAGCTGAAGAAGGGCGTTGATGTGAAGGTCGGCACCCTCAACGATGCGCCGTATGTCAGATTCCCCAAGAATTTTTGTCATGTGATGCAGAAAGGTGATATTGTCTCGGTGTTCGTGGATGCTGCCGACGAGATAAGGCTGAAGATAAAGCACCCTGAAACCATTTTATCCGATTAAGTATTATCCTGATACATGAAAGGCCTTGTGGAAATTCGTGTGCGTTACATCGAGATAGACCAGATGGGCGTCGTGAACAATGTAAATTATTTCAGATGGCTGGAGGAAGGCCGCGTGGAGCTTCTCAGGGACCTGGACATGACGCTTATCCAGATTGAGAAGAACGATAATTTCCTTATGATAGTGGAGACACATTGCAATTACCTTGCCCCGGCCAGGTACGACGAACTTCTGATTATGGAAACTTGGGTCAGCCACGTGGGGAACAAGAGCATCAGATTCGATTATAAAGTATCCAGAAAGGATGGCGGCAAGGAACTGGCAAGGGCACACACTGTTCATGTTTGCACCGACAGGTCAGGCAAATCCAAACTCATTCCAGCAGACCTGAAAAAGATATTACTGGAGGCAAAGGAATGATCGATTTCAAGCCCCTGACGACCGGAAAAGCCCTGAGTTTCATCTCCCACCCTGTAGCCATAATCACAGTAAATGACGGCAAGAAAATTAACGGCATGACCGCAGCCTGGGTGACCCAGATATCCATAGAACCGCCCATCTTATGCGTGTCCATAAGCCCGAAGCGCCATACTTGGAAGATGCTTGCCAAGGTTGAGTACTTCGGCGTCTGCATGCTGGCTGAGGGCCAGGAGAAAATAGCCAATGTATTTGGTACAAAAAGCGGCAACAATGTGGACAAATTCGGCATGATGGATATCGCCCCGTTCATGGGCGCGCACAAGGTTCCGCTGATTCCCGATTCCCTGGCTGGATTCGTTTGCCGCAAGTCCCATCAGGTGGAGCAAGGGGACCATTTCGCATTGTTCGGCGAGGTAGTGGAAGCCTGGAAAGGTCCGGAGAAACGGCCGCTCAACTGGTTCAAATCAGGATACCATCTCGGGTGATGTCTTGACCTTCAATACGGCTCTCAACCGTTCCAAATGCCGAAGGCTTTGGATGTCGAATAAACTGGGCTGGCTGGCCGTCATCGGCCCGTTTTATGCTCTGACCTCCATTTGGATTGCCATATCCCTATCGCCGTGGTTCGGTTGGCGCACCAATGCCATTTCCGACCTTGGAGTTCATTCAGTTGCCCCGTTATTCAACATTTCCCTGATTACCTGCGGTATCATGTGCGCGATTTTTGCAGTCGGAGTATTCCTCAGATTCAGAAACTGGCTCGGCAAGGTCGGCATGGCCATAATGTTCCTGGCCTGCATCTCCCTGGTCGGCATCGGCGTGTTCACGGAAGATTATTCCCCAACCCATTACCAGTTCTCCGTGGCTTTCTTCGTGCTGCTGATTATTGCCGCGCTCGTTCTCGGGCCGTTCTTCCTGCTGAAAAGGAAGACCAGAATACTGGGAATTGGGGCGCTTCTGGTCACGGCCATCGGAATTTACGGATGGGCATACGAATTCTCTGTCGGCTGGGGAAGCGGCATAGCCATACCCGAGGCGCTGACATTCGTGCCAGGCGGAATATGGTTCGCGATGCTGGGAGTGTGGGTCTTGAAGAAGGATGTATGTAGAAAAAAAGTACAGAATCCTGCTTTGCAGATGAACATTATATAAAAAAGAAAGCGGACTCATGGGGAATTTCGATGGACTTGCAGTTTTCCTCAAATGGCAAGCCCAATTCGAACCCCAGTCACAGGCTTCGAAGGCCCGCAGGATATCCTAGCTACCCTATGAGTCCCTAAGTGGGTCAAGGCTGGAAGGGATTTATCGTTTGTGGTATGCGTTGTCTAAGTTATTGTTGTCCAACTCTCTGAAAGGTTTATTATACATGATGGTTAATCAATCCTTTTACTGTACAAATGCCGAGAATGCTTAGTCCTTCAGGGCTGAGATGAATCGGCATGAACAGTAAAAACGTGGGAGACCGTCATGCACCGTGCAACATGTCTCATATGAAATCAAAGCCAGCTGGCTTTGATAACTTAGGTGCATGGCCTACGCACGTAAACTTCC
>JAUSPR010000283.1 GCA_030655715.1 Thermoplasmata archaeon | reverse complement strand
AGACAATAAAGTCGAGGAATCCGTGAAAGCCAACAAGTCACAGGAGGATTCCATTCTTGATTTCCTGAATGAGCATGAGGCTGTGAGAACTGCCGATGACAGTCCTTGGGCTCCGGAACTGATAATTCAGAAGTTCTGGCCAAAGAACACAGACTCGATGACGGGCGATGATTTCAAGAAGCTGTTTTTTAAGAATCCAGACGCTAAAATAATAATGTCTGAGGACCTGATTCTAAGGGCACAGCAGAACGGCGTGAAAGCAGGAACATGGCTCGCCGTGAGGGATGACCAGATATTCGACAAGACAAACGTTTCAACGTTCTCTGCAGCATTCACATCCGCGACCCAGATAATTCTGACGGATACCGATGCAGGGAAGGTGGCACGTGAGCAATTCTATTGCGACAAGTGCCAAAAGCGAAAGACCGAGTGCAAATGTGGTAAAGAGAAATGTAAGAAATGTGGTAAAACGCTCGACGTCTGCAGTTGCAAGGAATCCACATGCCCAGTTTGCGGCAAAGCTTTAGCGGTATGCGGAGGCAATCACGGACCTACCACCATCCCACCGATAACTGAGAAGACTTTGCAGGGCATCATAGGCGAGCTCCTGCCGATACTTGAAGACAAGGACATCGAAGCCATCCAGAGTATAGCGCTGAAAGCCAAAGGCAGGGACGATCTATCTAGGCTGCTCTCTGCAATACCGCAGTTCCTCGGAGCAAAAGTGCATTACATCATTGAAGCGACCCTCAACGAAGAGCACAAAGGCGGCAACTTCATGCAACTGGATTACAAAGGGGACGATGCAGGCTTCAAGGTAATCAAACCAGTTCTCCTGAACTACCAACCAAAAGAACAGTTCAGTAGCTGCGACCTAGTCCTCACGTTCTCCTGGGACGGAGGAATTTCCAGGGATGAGTTTGTCAGCATCCTGAGAGATAAAGTCGCCAACTTCACAGGCGATTCGATATACACCGCCAAGGTCACACCCAAGGAGGCGGAGAAGTGAGAAAATACACTTTCGAGCTGAAAGTGTTGCCTCAGCCTTCCGGCGATTACAAACTTGAACTCTGGGAGCCGCCAGCAACCGACACCAGACCCGCAAAGGGCAGGAAATCGAAGCCTTTGTCCAGTGTTCAGGGCTGGTATCTGGGACTCGCCACAATGAACCTGCGTCGGGCGCTGGAGTCCAACGGCTACAAATACTCTGATTTGAAAAGAACCAGGAAGGTTCCGTTCCGTTTATCGGAAGAGGACGGGATAAAACTCGACCTAGCCTTCAGGAGCGTCTCGGGTCTTCGCCAGCGTTCCCGCCTGGAGGACATCTTGTTCGGCATTATGGAGATGAGCAGGGAGGAGGCGCTTTACTGGCATGCCAAAGTCTCCAGGAACAACGGCACGCAAGCCAACAACGCATTGATTGCATTGAGAGTATTATTGGGAGGAGAAAACCGATGAGCGACATACCAAGGGATGCCCAGGGCAGACCGAGAGTGTATCTGGAAGAAGATTGCCCAGTTGCGGAATTATCTGTAGAATCTCAACGTGAACGAGGCGCGTCCAGTGCATTGCCACCGCTCTACTTTCTCCACGTCTGGTGGGCTCGCCGCCCCCTGTCAGTCAGCAGGGCTAGCGTGCTTGGGTCTCTGCTCCCCGCAGACATGGACAGAAAGGACTTCCTGGCGTTGATGGGGGTGCCTAGAGGTTCTGACCCTATTGGAGCTAGAAAAAAAATAGATGAGGTCAAGGCAGGCATCAGAAAGGAGCGTGTCAAGGATCCATACGGATATCCGAGGGCATTTACAGCCACAATATCCAATTCAGATTATACAAAAATGCAGGCGGAGTTAGAAAGGATGTGGGGGACGAAAACTCCAACTGTTCTTGATTCATTTGCTGGTGGTGGCAGCATACCGTTCGAAGCCTACCGCATGGGATTGAACGTCATAATGAACGAATTGAATCCTGTTGCCAGCATCATCGAGAGAGCGACAATTGAGTATCCAGCTTTGTTCGGAAAAGATCTGGCCAAGGACATCGAAAACTGGGGAACCAAGATAGCAAAAGAAGTTGAAAAAGAGATGGCCGACTGCTTCCCGAGGAAAGCTGGTGAGACAGATCTTTGCTACATCTGGGTTCGCACAGTCTCCTGCCCCAAGTGCCAACTGGACATCCCACTGTCTCCGAACTGGTGGCTAGATAAATCGGATAAACTCGGATACAAGATGATAGTCCCGGCTGAGGGTAAAGGTAATACCTGCGATTTCGAGATAAAATCAGTGTCGGGAGATTTCGACCCGGAAGACGGTAGCGTTACACGTGGCGTTGCCACTTGTCCGAGGTGTGCTACAACAGTCGAAGGTGAGGAGATAAAGAGTCAGGCCCAGGCTGGAAGGATGGGGCATCAGATCGCTGCAATCGGATTCAAAATGAAGGGTAAATCAGGCAGATATTTCCGTCAAGCTACTGCTGAAGACATCGAAGGATACGAGAAGGCCAAGATTATACTGACTAGAAAATTACCCGACTGGGAGAAGAAAGGGTTAGTACCGAATGAGGAAATTCCCGAAGGAAATAAAACAAGAGAACCACGAAACACGGGCTCAACAAAATGGTCAGAACTTTTCAACCCTCGCCAGCTCCTGGTTCATCTTACTACCTTGGAACACATTTTGGGTCAACCCTGGCACGAGGTCAAGGACCCGAAGAGAAGGGAGGCACTGAGAGTTTACATGATTTTTGCTTTAGATAAAACAATCAATTATAGTTCAATTCAATCCCATTTTGACCCTGGTAGAGGAATTAGAGGAACATTTGATAGACACGACTTTTCATTTAAATGGAGCTATGGTGAAATTGATGGTGCGGGACAGCTGTTTGAATGGGCATTCGGTAATACTCTTGATGCATACAAAGGAATATGTATTCTATTACAACAAAAAGGACCTAAGGCCGTATTTATCAATGGCGATGCAGCAACACTCGATTTGAAAAATAAATCGATAGAACACGTATCCATCGATCCGCCTTATTATGACAATGTAATGTATGCGGAATGTTCGGATTTCTTTTATGTCTGGCAGAAACGTGGGCTCGGTGATTTATTTCCCGAATTATTTACAACCGAATTAACCGATAAGGATAGAGAAGCAGTCGCCAACAAAGCGAGATTTGATGGTGTCAAAGGAAAGGCAAGCAAGCTCGCAGACCAGGATTACACCGCCAAGATGCAAGCTGCTTTCAATGAGTGCTATCGGGTTTTAAAAGATGAGGGTGTCTTGACCATCATGTTCACCCACAAGAAGGTGGAGGCCTGGGACTCTCTGGCAAGGGCATTGCTGGACGCAGGATTCGAGATTACAGCAACATGGCCTATTCATACGGAGAGCGAACACTCGCTGCACCAAGCAAAACAGAACGCCGCTGCTTCCACTATTTTGCTGGTTTGCAGAAAACGGGCACCCGGAACCGGAGAAGCCTGGTGGGACGACATTAAGGATGAAGTGAGAAGCCATGTTAGGGAACGGGCGAAGAAATTCTCCGAGATGGGGCTACGCGGACAGGATACAAGCATTGCATGTTTCGGTCCCGCATTACAAGTAATTTCAAGGCAGTGGCCTGTTAAACTGCATAGTGGAGAGCCAATAAACCCAGACATGGCACTTGACCTTGCCAGAAAGGAAGTTAACGACTGGTTCTTCGAATTAATTGCAGAAGGGAAGGCCAAGGCCGTGGATAAATGGACAAAGTTCTACATACTCTCGTGGTTCCATTTCGGAGCAAGAGAGTTCCCATATGATGAGGCGAGAAAATTAGCTCTTGCGGTGGACGTGGACATTGATAAAGATTTGATTGCCCACAAAATCCTGGAGAAGAAAGGCAACAATGTGCGGATGCTCAAACCTGGAGAGCGGTTCCAGAAGGGTGCCATAAAGCCAACTGCTACTAGCTACAACTGGGACGTGGATTATGTGCATGCCGCCATTCACGCCTACGATACAGGGCAGAGCAGTGAACTCACTCGATATCATCAGCGCACGGCGGCACTAACCAGGGACAGTTACAAGCATGCTATCGGCTACTTACTGGACGTCTTACCAAGAACTGCTGAAGTGAGCGAATATGCGTCTCTGGATAAACTTTGGGAGGCGAACTTCCGTGACAGCGTGAAGCGCCGTACCATCAAGAAGACCGACCCAACACTCGGGAAACAGCAAAGACTGGAGATATTCAAGTTAGAGGAATAATATGAAAGAGGCGACAGGATACTGGATAATTATAACTTCCCGCGGATACTGGAGTAAGCTCAAGGACATGGGCGTATGGGGCTTTTCCGAGAAGGACAAGGCAAGACTTGACACAATCAAATCCGGTGATAAAGCGCTGATATACATGACAGCAGACGGCGGGAAATACAAAAGTGCCATCGGGGGAGTTGTAAAATTCATTGGAAAACCCTGGAAGGTTGATGGGGGCAAGAACCTCTTCGATGCGATGTATCCGAACAGAATTAAAACAAAAGTCAGCCAGGTCATAGAGCCGCCGCTTGAGTTCAGCCAGTATGTCGGGAAAGTATCTTTTGTAGGTAAGGGTAAGAACTGGGGTTCGGGACTTCAGGGACAGCCCGTGAAACCCATCACAGAAGAAGATTACGCATTCCTGATGAAGGAGATCGAGAGGGAAACAAAATGAGCCTTCGCGACGTGAAATACAAAGCTGCATACGTGTCCGGTGTGGACAACCTGGTGAAGGATTTTTATGTTCCTACATTGGAAAAAAGCGTCCTTTACCAGCGCAGGACCGGCTATTTCAATTCACGGGCTTTGGCAATGGCTGCCAGAGGTTTGTCTGGCTTACTGAAAAACAACGGCAAGATGCAGTTGCTCTGTAGCGTCCAGCTCGACAAATCGGAAGAAGAAGTACTCAGGGATCCAGTTACTTAT
>JAUSPR010000281.1 GCA_030655715.1 Thermoplasmata archaeon | reverse complement strand
GCAACTCTGCCCTTTTTTCCCACATTTTGAAAGGCACCAAGGCCATAGGAACTATATGCCAACGTCTGAAACAGTGGACACTACAACAGCTCATCAAAACTACAAAACCACTCCCGACCTAACAAACTGCAAAAGTTCTGTTAATCAATTGATGGAAAGAGTTGATTCGTAGGCTTGTTTTGGCATGTCGCATTATCTTTCTTGGCTTTTATTACTACTCGAACTCAATGGCTCTGTAATCCTTGTCTTGTGAAGATTCATGCAATGTAAAGTCGCCATCCATTAAGTATAAATACTTTTCAGAAAATTGCTTTATTTTTACACTTTAGCGTTAAAACTGACTGAACTTTTGCACTTTTTGGTAGGAGCTTTAGGTAGCCAGTGTCTTTTTTCACTCTTAAAATTTTTTTGACGCCCTGTACTTTTTTTTAGGGGGTCTTTGAAAGGTACTGGCTGTTCATTCAAGCATGAAAATTTTGCAAAAGTCCAGACTGATGAAAGTATTTATAGTAGTTACACTCAATTTAGCCATAAAATAGTTAAGCCACTGAAGGGATTTGAACCCTCGACCTGCTGATTACGAATCAGCCGCGCTACCAGGCTATGCCACAGTGGCTTTATGTATGCGGGATAAAGGGGTTAATTGAATGAGCATATTAAAACTTACTAGATGCTTTAGTGATAATGGCTGGGAACCCCCTGGCTTTTAAGCCAGGGATTAAAGGCCATTTACACGAATAAAATCAAAAGGAAGACCGCCATGCACCGTGCATATCTCAACATATGAACTCAAAGCCTCTCTGAATGCCCGAAGGGCTTCGGATACCGATAAAAGCTTTGAGAATTCAGGTGTATGGCCTACGCACGTAAACTTCTAGCCCTGGCAACAAACGCCAGTCCCTTTAGGGGTTGGTAGTTTACTCACTTACCCAAGGTTGAATCGGAACCTCAGCGAAAGTCTTATTACGAGGTTTACGCCTTCTCTTGAAGAACCAGCGGAAGAATGAGATGGTTGTGTACCAGTCATGAAAAGCATTGATAAATATAAGGGAATCAATCAGTTCGGGCTAGCTTATAAAATTATGTTTGAAAATGATTCTCATGCACCCGGTTCTGTTGACCGGGTTCTGATGGAGAATATGGTCCGATTGAATTCAGATACAGTTGATTATCTTTATTCGGATTATACTTCGTTAAAAAGCAATTATGTTAAAGGAACTAAACCGATTCTGGAACAGTTAGTCGGAAAGATGATTGATGAAAAACCTAACGAATCAATAATCGAAAGGATTGCATTATTTACAAGCCAGTTGCAGGATAAATGCCCTGGGGATTTGGACCTATTGATGGTAGGCGGAATAGAGGAAGAGCTTATCCAACATGGAACCGATTGGTGTACTGACATAGCCAGAGTGGCCTGTGCATTGTTCCAGGTAGCTGGTGTGCCTGCCAGGTTGGTGTATCTGGTCAATTTGGACCTTCCCTATTCCGGGCATGTAATCAATGAAGTGTTCAGGGAAAATAAATGGGGCGCTGTCGATACCACGACAAATGTCATTTATCTCAATGCGGATAACAAGCCTGCATCTCTCAAGGAATTGATGGACAATCCCTCCCTCATAACCCATAATTCAAATGGGGAACTCACTCCATATACGAACATCCCGCAGTTCAAGGCCGCAGCAATAACCAATTATTATATCTGGGACTGGCAAAAGTATGTGTACGCCAGAAGCAAAGTCAATGACTATTACCGTTCCATCCTTGAGATGTCCGAAAAAGGTTGGCCAGATGGATTGAGATGGATACATGGGGAATCCGATTAAATGTTGAATTTAGAGTAGAAATAAGTGGCTAATCCAATGACCGGGTTATCATAATTGATTATCATCTACAACATCTGGCTCAACTCATTTATTAGCTATGTATGTGTAATAATTATCGTGTTGTTGAAATATAGAATCCTTGGGGTAGTATGCTGTCTTTCATTAGGTGCGCTTCTAATCTTCAACCTCTGTTCCATGAATGACAATGTTGGATTTGGCGTACATGCCGTCTCACATGAAACCCGTATTGGATTGAATACAAGTGAATGCCCGAATAATGATGCCATTAATATGAATTTTGAAGGAAGTGATATTACTCCTGGCTATGGAAATGATTTGATGTTGGGGCATGAAAATATTACCGCCTACCAAACATTGCCAGGAAATCAGACATTTCAAACCGACCTGAAAGCCAATGAAGAAATCTCTCTTGATCAAAGCCAATTGAGTGGAGAAAAGAATATGGGTGATTTCATCGCATTAATCATTGTTATAATTGGTTCTTTAATGCTCTGGCTGCCATATTTTGATTGGCTGTACAATTTGAAGATACATGAATCTCGAAAAACTATTTTTTCGCCTCGCACCGTTTCTTCGACCTCTTGAGCGCCTCGACCACTGGCAGTTCCTTGCCTGTGAGGAAATTAATAAGTGCTCCCCCGCCAGTGCTCACATGATCAATTCCGTCCCCCAGACCAAATTTCTCGACAGCAGCGGCAGTGTGGCCGCCGCCTGCAACACTGAAGCATTCCGACTCGGCCATGGCCCAGAGAACCTCCCTGGTTCCAAAAGTGAACTCCTCCAATTCGAATACACCCATAGGGCCGTTGAGCATGCACCTTTTCGCCTTCATTATCCAGTTAATATACTCAACTGTGGTTTCCAGGCCGATGTCGAAAATCGGAAATTTGGAGGGTAGCTGTTTGCTCGGAATTTCCCCGCGCTCGTTATTCTCGTTTAAGGCCACATCACGGGGTACAACTATCTTGTCCGGATACTTGGCCAGCAATTCTTTTGCGAACTTCACGAGCTTCTGCCACTCAGGAACTTCCTTCTCAAGAAAATCCATGCTCGGTTTTCCCAGGTCAATGCCCTGTGCAACCATGAATATATTTGCCACCACGCCGCCGGTGAGAGCCTCAGACAGCATGCCGTTTTCCAGCATATATTTCATGACATCGATTGAATCGTCAACTTTTGCACCGCCCAGAATCGCGGTAAGTCCGCCGTCCT
>JAUSPR010000276.1 GCA_030655715.1 Thermoplasmata archaeon | reverse complement strand
CAGCGGGATTACAATAAATATAAGGGATTATATAATAACTACAATATAAATAGATAATTCAATATAGGTAAGACATCCAGCGGATCATAAATCCCAGTGCGAACTCCTTCAAAATAAATTGAAAATTGTCATCAATACAGTTGAACTCTATCGAATATTCAGTTAAAGATTTCTTCGCTTCGATTACAATCTCTATCTCTGATTTTTCATTCGTATCCCATATCGGCCAAACCTGAAACCCTGTCAATTTTTCTTTCAAATAATACTTCTGTGCATTAAGATAAAATAATGGAATTTGAATCGCGATATTGCCTGAATCTTTTTTGATGAGAATATAATTATGGAGAGAATCAAATTCTACCTGGCTGATCATTTCTTCCTTGTCATTGAACACATCATATTTCAGAGTAAATGCCCGTTTGATGGAATTGACAATACCCTTTTTATTCCATCCATCAGGCTTGGCAATGAATGGTTTACCATTCTGAATGGCTATTATGTTACTGCCCATCCGTCTGACTTTGACTCTAAACATTAAGGACTCATTCACATTCTTGTTAATAATTCTTGTGCATTGATATCTTGACTTGATTTTTCTTTGCGAGCCTTTGTTTAACTGCATCACTTTCCAACTCTTTTACAGCATCATTTCCAATCCATCTGGCAGACTTCGAATCAGAAGTCTGAAGCCTCTTGCCAATTACTAAGGCTTTTTCATTAAGAAGTGAATTTCGCTTACCAATACTTCGCAATGCCCAATTTACTGCTTTCTTAACAAAATTTCTTTCATCGACAGAATGTTTTTCGATGAGAGGTAGAAAAAATTTAAATCTTGAATTTGGAGCTTTCTTATCAATAACTGCGAGCGTAGCCATCAGACTGAGTGCAGTTCTTTTTTGAAATTCCGGTGCCCTGGAACTCCATTCTACGGCTTTTTCATAAGCGAATGGCGTGTACCTTAGCAGACCAGAACATAGACCGTCACAGATATCCCACTAATCAACTTCACTTACCATTTTTTCAGCCTGTTCAACTGTCAATTTATCAGGCTCACCGATGATAGTTGCTAGAAGTCTTGCGTCATGAATTCCCGAGCCCCACAATTCTATGGCAAGGTCATGATTTTTTCCGATTTTCTTCCCCATTTGCCTCAATGTAGAGACTGAAACACCGTAATTGTTATGAGAATTTATCCCATATCTGGCCATACCCTCGATGTTCTTCTCATTCTTTAATAATTTAATTTCTTTTATAATTTCAGTTGAATTAATATATATCACCTCATGTTGATGAAATCCGATTCGCCATCCATTCCTCTTTCAGAATGGAATAAACCACATCATCATGGAATGCACCCTTGTAAAAATCCTTCTGACGCATTACACCTTCCTTTTTAAATCCCATTCGTTCAATTGTGACCAATGAGCGCACATTATCAGCGTCCGCGCTTGCCTGGATTCGATTAAGTTTCAGTTCCTGGAATCCATAATTCAAGATGGCTTGACCGGCCTCAATCATGTATCCATTGCCCCAGAACTCCTTCAGAAGGTCGAAGCCCATGACTGCACGAAAATCCTCCATCTTTACCCCATAGAGACCGATAGTTCCGATTGGTTGACCAGTGTCCTTCAAAAATAGTCCCAGCCTGAACAAATAAGGTTTAGGACGAATGAAAGCCTCGAAAAGTTCCCTAGCTTCCTCCATGGACTTGATAGCGTCATCTGCAACATAGCGGTTTGTTTCTTCGCGGGTGAAAAATTCTAAGATGAAATTCATGTCATCTTCGGTGAGCTGGCGCAAATTTAATCTTTCGGTTATTATCTCAGGTGTTTGAATAGGTTTATTTTCCATAATTTCAACTCACATCATTGTCTTTCTGTTATCCTCTGCTGGAATCTCCCTTCGAATCATGATTTTTCTCAAGCCAGGCACGCCATTTTTTCCTGTCTTTTACGTAAACTACCAGCCCCTAAAGGAGCTGACGTTTGTTGTGTGGCTGGAAGTTTACACGTGTAGGCCATGCACCTTTTTCCGGCATCCAAAGTCCTTTGGACATTTGGAGAGGCTTTGATTTCATATACAAATATCTACGCGGTACATGGCAGTCTGCCACGTTTTACTGCTCATGCCGATTCATCTCAGCCCTAAAGAACTGAGCGTTCTCGGCATTTATACAGTAAACTGGTCCAGGGTTGTCCCGCCGGAATCAGTTTCCGCGCGGATTCCTGCTTCCCTGGTATACTTCTCTGGCATGTTGTGCTTGAAGTACTTGGTGTTCTTGGCTTCCGGACGGTACTGGCTCCAGTAATATGTGTCCCAGAGAAGTTCGGGATATTCAGAATCCGATTGTCCCAACCTTGCTTCCATTTCCTGGAGCGTGAGATTCAAAGATTTTCCCTGTGCGTGTTTGACATTCTTACCATCATTGAATGATATCCAGCTCCTGGTGTTGTTGCCCAACACGATTATCGTGCCCGGAAAACGATTGGCGAAGAATGCGCCGACCATTTGCCAGATATCATGTTCCGGCCTCATATATCCATAGAGGATGCGCTCGCCCTGCGGCTTCAGACGCACGAACGCCTTCATCATGTGATTCTCCGCCAGAACGCTATTCACCATCTTTCTTACCGTTATCCTGAACGGGTCTGTTGTAAATTCAATCTCCCTGGGGCATAGGCCGGATACCTCCTTTACCAGTGAGTCAGTACACTTGGAATGCAATTTTAAAAGGCTGAGAAAATTGGTTGGAAATGCCATTACATCCACTCCTTCAAAGTAGCGTCATGCCACCCATTGATTTTTAAAAATGTTCTTGCATGGCCAACGCGAACGCCCAGCGCCTTCAATTGCGCCTTCCGGGTGATTTTCTGTGTATTGCGCAGATTGACAATGCGGTACGCGCTTTTCGGGCCTATCCCCGGCACTCTCAGGAGTTCGTCATGGTCCGCCGTGTTCGGATCGATGGGTTTGTCCATGGTGTTTGCGGCGATTGTCCATTTCGGGTCTCTGTTTGGCAGTACTCCAATCTCGTCAAACGCATGTTCCATCTCTTTTCTGTGAAATCCGTAAATCCTATGCAGCCAGTCCACCTGATAAAGCCGATTTTCACGCCACCTGGGCTGGGTTTTTTCCTTTTCCATGGGAGTACCAGGCACGGAAATGAAACCGGAAAAATACTGGCGTTTCATTCCCATGATATTGTATTCATACAGCATTCTGGTGAAGATTTCTCTGTCAGTCTCACCTGCTGCGCCGACAACGAATTGTGTGGTCTGGCCTGCTGGCAACATGTCTTTGCCAACTAAATCTCGTATGTACTTCTGGCGTCTGAGAATGTCAACCTCATAATCCTTGGTGCTACTGAGTTCGCTCATGTGGCTTTTGGAGGGGCATTCAACATTCAGGCTTACCCTGTCAACCATTTCCATTGCTTGTTTAATGTGTTCCCTGGAAGTGCCAGGCAGAATTTTCAGATGTATGTAACCCATGAAATGATGCTTATTTCGAAGTAAGTCGATGGCCTCAATCATCTGCTCCATCATTTTTGTCTCGTCTCCGGCAACGCCGGAACTAAGGAAAAGACCTTCCACGGTATTGGCCCGGTATAGCTGGAGGGTTATCCTTACAAGTTCGTCCGGCGTATAACTGACCACATTGGAACCGGAGCCCATCGTGGAATTCGGGCAATAAGAACAATTGTGCTGGCAACCATTTGTGTACAGCGTTTTGAACAGGCTGACGCATCTGCCGTCAGGCGCGAATGCATGGCATATTCCCGAGCGCATGACGTCGCCAATCCTGCCTTCCACCGCCCCCACCTTTCTTGTCGAGGCGCAGGTATCATGCTTGGTGCCTTCACCAAGAATTTTGACCTTGTTCAGATCTATTGGCTTATCATAGATACTAGGGCCGGCAGAGTCAAATTGACCGTCGCTTGCCAATCTAATTATTTTATCGAGTGCAACCATCAGTTATACAATTATGATTTACTTCTATATATATCCTATAAGGGGGTCCCCGAAAGTATTTTTATCTCCA
>JAUSPR010000275.1 GCA_030655715.1 Thermoplasmata archaeon | reverse complement strand
TGACATGGCTTCTTCCTGGTCATGGGTCACATGGATGGCAGTGAGTCCTTTCCTCCTCACGAGCCTCTTTCTTTCATATCTCAGGTCAAGTCTTACTCTGGCATCCAGTGCGGATAATGGTTCGTCAAGTATCAACAGTTTTGAACCGGAACAAAGAGCCCTGGCAATGCCAACTTTCTGCTTTTCACCACCACTTAGCTCAAACGGCATGAATCCCTTTCTTTTGAGAACCTTCACAAGTTCCAGGGATTCGGTTGTAACCCGATTGCCTGTTTTCCTGTCCCAGTCCTTGACTATCGGAGCATAGTTCGCATTTTGCCAGACAGTCATATGGGGAAATAGCGCAACATTCTGGAAGATATAGCCCAGGTCGCGTTCGTAAGTTGGGATGCCAGTAACTTTCTTGCCGTCTATGAAGCAGTCGCCGGATGTCGGTTCCCAGATGCCGGAAAGAATCTTTACCAGTGTAGTTTTTCCGCATCCCGAAGGACCGAGTACCGTGACATACTCCCCGTCCTTGATTGTGAGATTGATATCGTCCGCAGCCACGACCTTGCCGAACCGTTTTGTTATGCCCTTCATCATTATTTCTGGCATTTCACATCATCTCCAGTTCGGCTTTAAGGCCTTTCTCCGGTTCAGGGAATACCAGGAGTCTTTCGGGGCTGTAATGGACATAGACCTGGCTTCCTTCAACAAATTTGTGAGCAATGGAACTTGGCAATCTTGCATGAACAATGCCGCCATCAGTCAAAATTATCTCAAAATCAGTGAACCTGCCAAGAAATAATTTTCTATCCACAGTTCCTCTGAAGGTGTTCATCTGGTCTTTTTGCTCTTTCTCAATAACAGTGAACTCCGTTTTGATGCCTGCAACGGCATTCGCCCCCACTTCCTGTGAAGTTTTGGCGGCCGTGTATATCCTTCCGATGCTATCTGTAATTTGACAATCATTATTTGATTTTTTAGTTATTTTGCCTTTGACGAAATTTGCTTCCCCGATGAAATGGTGAATGAACGGGCTTGCCGGCTTGTTAAACATATCGTGCGGTTTGTCAGATTGAATTACCTTTCCATCTTTGAGCATGATTATCCTGTCGGAAATTGTCAAAGCCTCTTCCTGGTCATGCGTTACATGGATGGCGGTCATGCCCATGTCCTTTACAAGCTTCTTCAGTTCATATCTGAGGTCAAGCCTCAGCCTTGCATCCAGCGCCCTCAGTGGCTCGTCCAGAAGCAGAATCTTTGCATCCGCACACAAGGCCCTGGCCAGCGCATTCCTCTGCTGCATTCCGCCGCTCAACTCGTTGGGCATAGCGTCCTTTCTATCGTAAAGATGAACCATTTCCAGCATTTCCCTGCCGATTATGTTGACCTTTTCTGGCTCCCAGCCACGTGCGATTGGTCCGAAAATTGTATTGTCCCAGACATTCATGTGAGGGAATAGGGAGTAGGATTGTGAAAGAAATGTAACCTTTCTTTCTTCCGGAGGGAGCTTGTCGACACGTTCGCCATTAATAGAAATACTGCCAGACGTCTGTTTGGTCAGGCCCGCAATAAGCCTGAGAAGGGTGGTCTTGCCTGCGCCTGTAGGGCCAAGTATCGTAAGGTACTCGCCGTCCTTTACCTCAAGGCTGAGATTGTCTATTGCGACGAGGTCACCGAAGACCTTTTTTAGATTCTCAATTTTAATGTCTGGCATATTTTAGCGCTCCGCTTTCTTTGTGATATATCTCATTATCATCATCGTAATGAAGGTGATCACAATCAATACTACACAAGCCAGTGCCGCAGGGTAATAGCTTGCAGATTTCACAAGTCCGACTATGTAAACAGGTACTGTGTTCGCGTTCTGAACTACCGACAGTGTTGCTCCTGTCTCGCCGAGACTTCTTGTGAAAGCCATTATTGCCCCGGCCAGTATTGAAAATTTAATTGAAGGATACATGACCTTCTTGAACACGAACATGGGTCTTGCGCCAAGTGTCCTGGCAGTCTCCTCGTAAGTCGGGTCCAATTCTTCAAGCGCACCAGCCACATTTCTCACGATAAGCGGGAATGTGAAGGCCAGATGCGCAGAAATGACCAGGAAGATTGCCACATTGATGTTCATGGAACCCCAGAACATGCCCAGTGAAACTCCAAGTGCAGAGGTAGGAACTATCAATGGAACATTGACCAGCACATCCAAAATATTGGACATTGTCTTGTTCGTGCCCCTGACAATGTAGATTGCCAGCGGTACGCCGAACAGAATATTGATTACTGTTATGACCCCAGCAACAAGGAATGAAAAGCCCATTGCGCTCCAGAACGAGCCCCAATCAACTGGCGTGGGAGTTCCTGTGAAAAGGAAGCTGACAATGAAGAATGACGGAATTATCAAAATTACGAACATGAAAACGAATGCCAGTAAGTCTTTCATCTTTGGAAACAGTCCTTTACTAAGCAATCTTTCCGGGCCTGGCATGACTTTTCTCAGGGGCAATTTGAACTTCATTATCACAATTTTAACTATGACCAATAAAACCAGGGAAACCATGACCAGTAACATCGCAGTGAAAGCCAGTTGCGGTTCAAAACCGCCAGCATGCTTCCATGCGCCGATGAGTGTCGGCCCGGTCTGCATCGGAACGGCCAATTCCGAAAGCCAGGGCGTGAGCATGGCCAGTGCAGCCATGGTACCGCCTGTTTCGCTCAAACTTCGTGCGAAGCAGAGAATAATTCCTGTAACCAGACCGGCCCTGAAAAGCGGAAGCGTGATTGTCCTGGCTACAGTCAAAGGCGGTGCGCCCAGAGTCTGCGCCGCAGTCTCGTAATTTATGTCAATTTCATGGAGAATTGCAGTTAATGACCTGACCATGTAAGGGTAAGAGAATACGATGTGAAGCAGGATAATCAAGAGGAAAGGCGAGGAAGTCCAACCAAGTCCAGAACCGGGAATTGCCGGAGTCACAGCCCAGAATAACGCGGTGGAGAAACCTAACGCCGCCGTTGGAATGGCCAGCGGCATGTCAATAAGGATATCCAGGTACTTCTTTCCTCTGAACTCCTTTCGGACCATTAACCAGGCCATGGGAAGGCCTGCGATGAAATCAACAATTGTCACGATTGTGGCTATGACGAAGGATATCTTCATGGCGTCCCAGATTAGGTCCATCGGCCTTCTGTCTCCGGCGCGTAGATAGAGGTCTGCCTCCCAGGAATCCAGATATTCCCCGGTTGCCGTTGCGAGTGTTATGTTCTGAGTTACAGGACCGACATGTGTTATGGAATTGTATGTATCATTTGAGAATATGATGAAAGACCCTGGGTCACTGCCGTTCGTGAATCCTTGTGATTGCTCATAGTATATCTTTTCGGTGCCGTCATCATTCATCTCGTACACTTGGAATGTGAGGAGATATGGCCCGGATAGGTCAGTATATAATACATTCGCCTCCAGCACCGTGGTCTGTGTTATGTCTATGATGTCCCAAGAATGAAATGAAACATTGGTTCCTGCCATGCCAAACGATGCATTTAGCTGTGCTGGGTCAGCAGGATCCGTGAAAATAGTCCCCTCAATATCATTCCATCCGGTAACTGCGTAGCTGAGAACGAAAAGTGTGGGAACTATGATTACACATATGAAGAAAAATATTACAAGGCCATACCATGCTTTGATGGTACTCTTTTTTGAAATGATATCTGAAATCTTTTTTACTAAGGTCATCTGAATCCTCATTGCTTAATTGAGCGAGAATCAACATAATATCTATACCTTCCCTATAGATAGTATAGAAAATATATAGATGCTTTCAGAAAATTATCAAATGTCACTCACAAGATCAAGTAAAACCGCCTTCTGGTCCTTGGCCTTAACCACGCCGGACGCCAGCAAAACACCGTCCGCGCCAAGTTCTATTGCCTTGGATACGTCCTTGCCGTTCTTGACACCGGCGCCGCAAAGCACCTTGACCTCACTGGCAACCTGTTTTACCAGCTTGACTGAATCCGAGACAACCTCGGGGTTTGCAGTTGTGACTGAAATATCCCCGCCAATGAGCTCGGGAGGTTCAACCGCTATGAAGTCAGGTTTGAACATTGCATATGCCTGGCTTTCTTCGGCATCCTTTGTGCAGACTATTGTTGTCAGGCCCAGTTCCCTGCATCTTGATACAAGTATTTTGACATCCTCCGGAGAAATGCGAAATTCGGAATGGTTGATTAATGTGCCAGCACATCCGATTGCCTTGATGGCTTCGGGCGTAATCCTTCCTGTCGTGCTGCCTTGCTTGACATTGTCCACATGCTGCGCGAATACAGGAAGTCCAAATGTATTGGCATACAATGATAGATCGCATTGCTGGGGTGCAATTGCAATGCTTTTTTCGGTTTCCTCGAAAACCTCCTCACAAAGTGCAGCCAGCTTCAATCCTGCCTCGCCGGTCGATTCCGGGTAGGTCTTCATATTAATGGCTACAAGAGGCGTTTTCATGAACTCACTCCATTGCGTCTCTGACAATACCGGCGGTCCCTGTTGCACTGAAAGCCTTGAAGAAGGTCCTGGCTTCGGCATAGGATATAGCTTCGATAGTGTCTACGGCCTCGAATTCCAGGTTCTGGAAGCGCATGTAAAAATTACCTATTGCGTTCTTTACATTCTTCCCGAAGACCAATCCTTCTGATTTTCCCGGGTTTTTCGGTCCGTAAGTTTCGATGGTCCAGTCCCAAATTTCCTTGTAGAAGTCAGGGTCATAAATCTTCACAGTGTCGAGAATAATGTTCTGCCAGAAAGTTGCAACATTGCCTTTGATTATGTCGCCTTTCGGAAACATGGTGTTTATCAATTCCCTGGGCGTGCCAGTAATGCCGTGTTGCGCAATTCTCACATGCGAGCCCATATCCCTGAGCGCCTTTGCCACATTCCGGGTCTGTTCCAGGTCGATGCCTACCTGTTCAACTTGATTGCCCTTGTCATCATAGACATTTCCATGGATTGTGCCATTAGCTATGGCCAGCACGTCCGGTTCTATTCCGTTCTCGGTGAGCGCTTTGATGAATGTAACTGCCTCCTCGGGTTTGGTCACGACCTTTCCCTTGTCGTCCTCCTTTCCAATCTCGCCGACCTCGACCTCCAGGCCGAAAGTCCTGCTACCCATTTTGTTTTTAATATGATTTGCCAATTCGGTTGTCACGTCGATGTTCAGGGCAAGCTCCTCTCTCAGATTTCCGCCTTTAAAATTGAATAGGTGGGATGCGTCAATTGCGAAACTTGTGAAGCCGGCCTCGACCTGTAAATTTATCAGTTCCTTGGTACTGGCAATATCCTCGGGTGTGCCTTTTTTCACGGTGATGTGGTCCGCATGGAGGGCCCAGACATCAAATTTAATTTCGTCCGCTGCCAGTTGGATCTGTTTCGCATAGTCAATGGGTTTCATGCCAGTATATCCGCCGTCCTGATTGCACTCTGAGCGTGCAATTTCAAACATTATCGGCGCATCAAGGTCCTGCGCGGCCCTGAAAATGCCTCGCGCCACACCACGGGTCATGCGGGCATTCGCCGCCATGATAATAACACCCTGATCTTTCAGACTCCTGAACATTATGTCCCCTGGTATTGGTTGATACATTTTCACCCCTCCATGGTAAATTTCTCTATTAAATCGATTTCCTTGATTCCGCCAATGTAAATCGGAATGCGCTGGCTTACTTTCACGGGTATTACTTCAAGAATGTCCCCCATTCCATGGCTTGCCGCACCTCCAGCTTGGATTATAATGAATCCCATCGGGTTTGCCTCGAAAAGCAAACGTAGCTTTCCATTTTCATTACCTTGGTAACCTGGATAAGTGAACACACCGCCCTTGTGAAGTATCTGATGAACGTCGGCCACGAAAGAACCGCTGAACCTTATCTTGTATCCATCCGCTTCGAGAGCCTCAATCCATTTCAGATGGCCCGGGAGATACTCCTTTCGCAATGCGCCGGGTGCAAAAATCTTGCCATCCGGGATGCGGATGTTCTCTTTCTGCAGAACGAAATCACCCGAGGCATCCAACACGAATTCGTGGACGCCTTTCTTCACCGTGTAAGTGAGAGTGGTAAGCGGCCCGTACAGAACATACATCGCGCCGACCATGGTGTTGCCCGGAGCAAGTACATTACCCCTGTAAATCCCGATGATGGTTCCCACGGCCAGGTTCACCCCGATAAGGGACGAGCCGTCCAGGGGGTCCATGGTGACGCCAAAGTTACCGGCAGAATCAAATTCAAGAATTTCCGGCTGTTCCTCGGAAGCAAGATACTTCACCAGGCCGGAGGCCTTCAGGTCCGCTATCAGAACCTCATCGGCCCACTTGTCCAATGCCATTTGCCTTTCCCCGTAAACGTTCTCGGTATCCGAGCAGGATTGGCGAGACATGAATCCCGACTTGATGGTCTTACAACTATCCGCTATCTTAAGAATGAGCTTTGCCAAATCTGGCTCGCACCCGGAGAGATGCTCCTCCAATCGCATGTTTCTGCCTCCAGTGAGTGATTGCCCGGGTCTTTATAACTCTTTTCCTTTTGGTAGAAAAATCGACGCTTCGGCCCACCAGCAGTCCTTAAATATGATTTCTCCATCATGCATTGCTGATGATAGATATTTTGAGGAATGTAATTCCATACATATCTGGCCTGTACACATTGCCCTGGATAATAGTCGGGCTTGTGGTGACCTACATTCTGGCAGGCATCTACGGGGAGGACAAGGTGCGCGCCACAATGAAAAAGATAGGTATGGTCCTTCTTTTCGTTTTCATACCCCTCCTGCTTTTCAGAATATTTTTAAATATTCACTTCGGCATGAACGAGGTAATATTCTCCGGGCTGACATTTGCCGTGCTGGCTTTCACATATCTGATATCTTTCTACTATGGCAAGCGCGAAGCAAGAAAGCGGGGTTTCAAGGGCATGAACAGGAGAAATTTCATCAAGACGGTCCTCACGAACCAGGGGCGGAGTTCGGCCTTCGTGGGCGGGGCCCTTCTGGCCATCGAGGCCTGGCAGGTGCCTGCCGGGATATACATCAGCCTTGTGGGAATCGGGCTTTTCGCAGTCATTCCATACATTCTATCAAGAATGCATAAGAGGGAGAATCGCGGTAAAAGGCGAAGAAACCAAGATGTGAAAACCCTGCCATGGTACCTCAATCTGTATCCCTGGTATCTTCTCTCATTTGTTGTGGCCGCCATACTCATTCACAGGACAACCGGTTTGACCGTGCAGAGCCTGGGGGATGCGGGCGTGATTATACACTTCATCACCGCCCTCACCATACCTGCCGGCCTCTATTATGTGGGGGCAAGCATACATCCCAGGGACCTGAAGCTGGATGAGATGAGGAAGATGTTTTCCTTCAGGGACAGGCGCCCGACAGAATTCCACTGGGTCGCCGCAAGGAACGCTTTCCTGGCGACAATGCTCATAACCCCCGTTCTCATCACCGGCATATTCGGGATGGCCCTTTTCTTCGGGATGATACCGACGGCCTGGTTCGCGGTCCTCGTGATAAATTCCGTGCTTCCCATAACCAGTACGAATATGTTCCTGATACCCTATGGAATAGACATGAAAAGCACTGCACTGGCAGTAACCTGGACCACTGTTTTCTCCGTTCCGCTTTTTACGGTGCTCATAATGTTATTCCTCAAGCTGGGCTTTTGACCGGGGCAAGTTGCACAAATTATATCTAGGAGAATACCACATTCCCGCCCCATGCGTACATTGGAAGAGTTTGTTCCGTCTGGCGGCCCCATCTGCGGCGTGGACGAGGCTGGCCGCGGCCCGGTAATGGGCCCGATAGTGGTTGCGGGCGTGCTGGTGGATGACGATACCGAACTGATGCGGATTGGCGTCCGCGATTCGAAGAAACTCACCCCGGCAAGGCGGGAGCAGCTTGTGAAGGAAGTGATGGCTGTTTCACGATACGAAATCGTCACGGCCAGCGCGGATGACATCGACGTTCTTCGGCAGAGCATGACAATGAATGTCATGGAATCCAAGCTGTTCGCCACGGTGATAGAGAAATTGGGCGGAAAAATTGCATACGTTGACGCTGCCGACACCAACGAGGAGGTTTTCGCGAAATACATATCGAATGAACTGGGCGGCAAGGTCAAGATAATCTCCAAGCACGGTGCCGATGACCTTTATCCGATCGTTTCGGCAGCCAGCATTGTGGCCAAGACCCGTCGGGATGCCATGATAGAGGAGATAAAGGAGGAACTGGGCCAGGACATCGGCAGCGGTTATCCTTCCGACCGCAAGACCATCAATTTTCTCAAGAGCTGGTACACGGAGCACGGCGAGATGCCGCCCCATACCAGGATGTCATGGAAAACCGTGAATAGGATAATAAACGAGTTGGGCATTACGAAGCTTGAGAGTTTCGAGGAATGATTATATGGACGAGCTAGAAGGACAATTGAAAAAAGCAATTGAAAAATTCAAGGCCAAAATTGAAGAAGACGCGGCTCTGAAAGCAGAATTGGCCGAGATAACCCGCAATGTGATTATTGACACAACCGACAATGAGGGTTTCAGCTTCATTATTGAGAAAGGCCAGGTAAAGGATTTCAAGCGCGGAAAGCTTGATTCCGCAGAGATCACCCTTCATGCGACCACAGCCGACTTCAAGGCGCTTTTCACAGGCGAGCTAAAGCCGATGAAGGCATGGGCAACCAAGAGATTGAAATTCGATGCCAGCATTGACGATGTGATGAGACTGAAAAAACTAATTTCATAAAGACAATATTATATACGTGTTCGGCCATATGTTCAGAAAGGTGAATGAATGATATTTGTTTCAACCATACATGCCCACGAGGGAAAGTTTGAGGACACTATCAGGGCTCTCAAGAGATTGAAGATCCCGGAAGGGATAAAGGTCAGGGAATTTTTGGGCCTTTTTGGAGAGCC
>JAUSPR010000270.1 GCA_030655715.1 Thermoplasmata archaeon | reverse complement strand
GAGGAAACCCATGGGTGCGGATTGGATGAATCATATTTGAATGTTTAGGCTCGTGCGGTTATGAATCCTCTGACGTTCTGGGCGAAGATTAATTGAAAGGGGAATCGGGAACGGGGAATGGTTGGTTCGAATGCCCAAAGAGATTCGGACCCAAATAAAGGGACTGGGTGCCGAAACACCGGCCAACCCGACCGATTCCCCAATCCCTTATTCCCTCGAAATCAATGGTTGGTAGCTTAGGCTCGGTTCTTGAGCGCCTCGGAAATGATAATCAAACTACCAAGCTGCATTTTAACAGCAGATTTAATCGGAATCTTGTAGAACCTGCCAGCTTCGCGGATGCTTTTCTCCCTTGATTTGATGTCTATGTCCACAATGTCCATGGCATTGCAAATCTCGATTGGCCCGCCGCCAATGCAGATATTCTCAGCGACGCGCCATATCTGGCCCAGGAAAAATAAATCAAATAAATCAGCCATCACACCGTTCTCGAACACTTCGGCATTGGTTGCAATCCTCTCCTCGGCGGCGAGGGCCTCCAGCTCTTCCTGCTTGAGAGATATTTTGGCATTCTCCAGATGCCTTGTGGCGGCATTGAACAGAAAATCGTCTGCCAGCGCGGCGTGTGGCTTGAGCTTGTTGAAGAACTTGGAAGAATAGTTTACCATTCCACGACGCCTCTCGAACCTGGATTTGACAATAGTTCTGTATGACTGGTCAGATTGGGTCTTCTCGTGAATTCCCGGGGAGCGGAACATCGGGACCTCGCAATTGAAGCTGAACCCGCCAATCTCCTGGCGGTACCACTCGTCCGAGCATGCGCCTCTCTTCAATGTGGTCAGGTATTCCGGGTTTGTCTTGGTGTAATAGTCGATGTACTCCCTAAGGCCGTACATCTTGTATATTCCGGGTTCGAAGCTCTGGCCGAAAGGAACGTCCGGCGAGCTGTCAGACATTGGAATTCTCAATTCTCTGGACAATTTCCGCATATCCGGATAAACAACTGGCAGGTCTTCGCTCAGGTAGTAATAAGCATCGTAGAACCCGCAGTGATGCATTCCGAAAAGAAGTTCCGGCCTTTCTTTTTCAAGCAGAGTAGTGATTGCCAGCGTTTCAGGCCGCGATTTATTCCACTCATAATCCATGTACTCTATTGGGAATGTCCATTCGTACTGGTCCTCGGTCGGTTCCCTGAAGTATGACTTGACCATGGCCGAATAAGTGTGATGATTGTTGAACCAACCCTCATTCAGGCGCATGCCGTCCCTTTCCAAAACAGGGATAATAACCCATCGCCATCCAAGATTATTATGTTCGGGATGTGTTGCAAGCCATCTTGCGAAGAATGTCGCGCCCAGGCTGCCAATTGGCTCGTCGGAATGCGGAACACCGATCATTACAGCGGTCATGGGGCCGTCACCGATTTCCAGCGCGGTAATTGGCTCGCCGAATCTGCTATTGCCTATGACCCGCGATTCAACGTCCGGGAGCTCGGCAATCTTCTCGACCAGCCTGTCTATCTCCCAGACCTGGAGAAAGCGCGAATAATTGGGCACGTCGCCAAGAATGCTCCTCAGAAGTTTCATTCGAGTTCCACCTCTATTCCCAGACCGGGTTTTTCCGAAGGAATGACAAATCCATCCTCATACCTGGCACCGCCTTTTACATAATCCTTGGCAATGTCCAGGACCGAATCCAAATCTGCATATTTCACATTTGCACAAGCGCAGGCAAAATGAACTCCGCCGGCCATTGCGCCCATTGACTCGTTCATACATCCAATCATGACCGGAATATTTGCCACTTCTGCGAATGTGTTCACCTTCATGGCATTGGTTATACCGCTGGTTTTCATGAGCTTGATATTGACGACGTCCGCAATTTCCATACGAATGAGCTTCATGCTGTCCCTCATGGTGAGCGCGGTTTCATCGGCCACAATAGGCACATTGCACTTGCCTGTCACTTCTTTCAAAGCATAGAGATACAGCGCCCTGGTCGGCTGTTCCAGAAACTCCAGGTCCGCGCCCTGGCTCTCCAGTGTGTTCACGACCCTGATGGACTCATCAATGTTGTAGCCCTCGTTGGCGTCCAGCCTGATCTTGATGTCCGGTCCAATGGCCGCACGAACTGCCAGTACCATGTCAATGTCCTCATCCGGGTTAATGCCGCATTTCAGTTTGACGCTCTTGAAGCCCTCTGACACCCAATGCCTGGCCTTGTTCACCATAACGTCAGTGGGGTTTATTCCGATGGTAACGGAAGTTTCAATCTTGTCCCGATAACCGCCCAGGAGCCTGTACAACGGCATGTCCGCGGCCTTGCCTAGTATGTCATAAAGCGCCATATTGACGCCGGCTTTCGTGGAGGTATTCTCATGCACCTCTTTGTCTATTATTTCATTCAAAAGGTTAATTCTGGTGGGGTCAGCGCCTTCCAGCAGCTTCTTTATCACCGAATTGAAGACCTTGACTGACTGGGCTGCCGTGTCCGACGTTACCGTATCAGGCGCGCCGCAGCTCCACCCCACTATACCTGTATCTGTCTCAAGCCTGAAGAACACGTTCTCGACCTCGTCGACCGTTTCGCTGGCTATGGCAAATGGCTCCGTGAGCTTGATTTCGACTGGGATGGCCTTGGCACTGGTTATGCGCATGGTCTGTCCGATATATGGCTACATATTTGAACTTAACTGGCGCGTTATCATCAGATGAAATACAATATATTTGCCAGTCGTCGATACACCGTTGCATACCGTAATTATACCAACATCAAAAATCGAATCTATCCAGCTTCGATAAATCAGGTATGCAACTGCCATATGGTAAACTTCCAGCCCTGGCAACAAACGCCAGCTCCTTTAAGGGCTGGCAGTTTCCAGTTTCTTGTGCATTGTATAGGCTTCCCTTGTCCCATGATGCTCATGAATGTAAAACTCCGGGTTCACTCTGCTGATGTCGTATCCTGCTTTCGTATACATCGAAATTGCATTCTTGTTGCCAGAGGACACTTCCAGCCTGGACATTGACACGCCCTTTTTGACCATGTGCTGCTCTGCTGCGGACAGAAGCCGTTTTCCGACGCCCTGGCCACGGGCATCCGGCGAGACTCCGATGGTCTCGACTCCAGCTACATTGGATCTATTCCTGAACAGCGCGGTGACATAGCCCGTGATAGTTTCGCCGGAAACCTCTACCAGCGTGGCGCTGTTGGCCTTGTAAAGAAGATGTCTCATCTGCTGCCTTGAATAGGCCAGGTCACCGGGGAAGCAGGTGTTCTCAATCTTCATTATAATGTTAAAATCATCCCTTGTTGCCAATCTTATTATGGAGCCTGGTCCAGACTGGGACTGTTGAATATCCGATGCACTGCCTGGGCTTCTTTTAACATGGTCATGGGCTGACAGCATATCACCCCCCGGACAATTGATACTGGCTTGGCCGGTCTTGTCCCGGTATGCCCGAAACGCTCGTATGCCGTCTGATACCTGCTACTGCTGAGGGGATATATAATGGTTATTCCGACTTTGTTTTACTGGTCTCATATCCTCCAAGCGTCCCGCAGAACCTTGGATACCTGCATAATCATTCCAAATGTCCGAAGGACTTTGGATGGAGATAAAAGGTGCCAGGCCTACGGAACCTGAACTTACAGCCACAATAAGATATAATCAAAAAAGAAGCAGAAGTGTCGTCAGAGATCGCCTGGCACCGTGTATTTTATTGGCATAGTATATCAAAGCCAAAAAGCTTTGATAAATTAGGTGCCAGGCCTACGGAACCTGAACTTTCAGCCCGACTATAAATTTACATCATTTTCAGGGCTGATAGTTCAGGCAAAAAGGTAATGTGCCTGATAACTATTGCAGGTCTCATGTCCCGCACAGGCATGGCTGGTTTTTTCTCCGTTATGCTGGCCATTTCGGTCATCATTGGCGCATATTCCATTCTGATCCTTCCCTCGGTCCAGGAATTTTCCGAGGCAGACCTTCACGCCCCGAACCAGTACATTGCCCAGTCAATTCCATCAGTCCCGGCGAGCGCGGACGGGGACCCGCGTGACAGGCCGGATATCACCGTGATGATATATGTTGGCCAGATATTCGAAGACTATGGCGGGGCAATAAAGATTCTGGTAACCAACAATGATTCCAGGCCTCTGTTTCTCGAGGAAGTATCATTTGAATGGGTAGGCACGGCTCTGAATTCCCAGATTATCGTGAACAGCCGGATAGAACCTAATGAAATTTGTGAAATCAAAGCGCTGGCAGTTGACGGCCCATTATCTGACGGCAACAATGAGTACCAGTTAAAAATGCGGGTTCTCCAGCTAAGAAACAATCAGTGGTACCAGATGGTGAGCGGGGGCGACGTTTGGCTATCATTCACCGAACAGGTCATAGAGGTTCAGGCGCTTGCTGAGGAATCTGATAACCCCATTGACAGCAATGTCAGAACATACTATTCCAGGGTGAACGACCTTGTGGACCTTTCCTCCGAGAACGTGGCAATGGCGACGGAGAATGCCACCCAGGGCATGACTGGCGGTTATAACATGGGCAAGGTTTGCGCGATATTCGATTTCCTGGTGGCTGAAGTAAATTACACGGAGGACCCGGGCAGGGATAACTGGTATTCCCCGGACCAGACACTTGAGACATTGAAAGGCGATTGTGAGGACTATGCCATGCTGCTTTCCGCGATGGTGAGCGATGCCGGTGGCACATGCAGGATCTACCTGACCAAGGACCATGCCTTCGCCACGGTTTATGTAGGCAATACAACTGCGGAACTGGACAGCGCCATGGCTGATGTTCAGGAATATTACAGGACACAGGTGCCGATACATGCATTCGAGGACGATACTGGATACTGGATGGTCGCGGACCCTCTGGGCTCATTCTACATGGGTGGTCTTGCGGTCGGCCAGGAGCCGATAGACGGAACCCAGGGGAACTGGGACACCACATTTCCCGATTCAGCCAATCTATATTCTATCGACGTGACAGGAAAGGACATGACCCCACCGCTTTACCTTGACCCGCTCCTGTGGGCTGGCATGATGTTGGTATTCGGTGTGCTAACTCTGGCTTTCATCATCTCGGTGGGTGCAGAAAAGCCCATAAAAACAATGTGTCATATCTGTGCGGGGGAGATTACCGAGGACATTTACATCTGCCCAACCTGCCAGACATCGTATCACAGACCATGCGCCTTTTCAAGGACCAATTGCATGACATGCCAAGCTCCGATACGGTTTCCGCCTCCGCCACCGCCGTCTGGACCGAATTTCCCAACTGATTAAACTGGGTGGTTGGTACACATGAACTGTGGATGGGAAAATGCAATGCGAAGGATGAAAGAATAGTATCAATGCAAGAGCTAGCAAATTAGTTTCACCTGGCTTTGACGGGCCAGGCGAGTGCCTGACCCCCCGGCCCTTACAGACCGGGTTCCCCAGGATATTGCTCACAGGGGTCACTCAATAACATAAGCTATCAGTACCCCGCCCGCCAGATATTAAAATGATGCCATTTAGGCGGGGCATGCTGCTATAGAATGTTTCGCAACTAATGTGTTCAACGATTTCCGATTCCCAAAATTTCGATGTCAATGATTGGTCCAATGTCAATGCTGGGTCTTTTGAACCTTATTCTTGTGCTTATAATAGTTCCCGAATAGGTACAGGAAAATCCCCGCGGCAATGATCAAACTAATAGCCTTCCAGGCTACATTGTCGAACAGCTCCAGGAACAAATGCTGGCCTATTGTAAAGCTCAGAACAGAAATTGTCAGAGAACCGATTATCGAGCCTGCCCAGATGGCTACCCAAACCCTTATTTTCTTCATTCCCGCGAACAGGCCAATGACTGTCGAAGCCGCGCCGTTGCTTCCTTGGAACGGCAATGCGACATAGGCGGCCAGCATGGCAAAAATGCCCATGCGTTTCCAGCGGGACCTCTTCAGCCGCGACTTGCCGAACCTCTCCAGGCCTTCTATCCATTTTCCGATCTTGGGAATATGCTTGAGAAGGTCCAGGTTCCAGAGTAGGAATATGGAGCACATCACGTCCACGAATACGATGGTCACGACAATCATGAAAATGTCCTGGCCCATGAAAAGTGTGCCATGCAGTTCCAGGAGAGCTATGACAGTCAGCGGTATCAGCACCTCCCTGCCGAACGGCGAGATGAAATAACTGAGCAGCAGCAGGCCCCAGATCGGCCAAAGCTCATCCGGCAGGAACAAATAGGCCATGACTATGAAGATAATGCTGACTATTATGGGCACGAAGAACAGCGTCAACCTTTTGAATACATAACGCCGGTCCATGTTCCTGGTCACTCCTTGCCCATGGTTTCCGCCAGACTGCGAAACGCTCTGCCCCGGTGCGATAGCGTGTTCTTTTCTTCCAGATCCATCTGGGCGAATGTCTCCTCATGGCTCTCGGGAACGAATATCGGGTCGTACCCGAAACCGCCAGAACCGCGCATCTCCGAGATTATTCGACCCTGGCAAACACCCGAGGTCGTAGTAATTTTTCCCTCTGAATCAACATACCCAGCGCAGCACTTGAATTCGGCCTTCCTCTCATCGATTCCTTCCATTTGCTTTAGTATTCCGGGACATCCCAGCGTCTTGAATACATAGGCCGAATAAACGCCTGGAAAACCTTTCAGCGAGTGAATGAAGATTCCTGAATCGTCAATAATTATCGGCATTTTATGCTTGTTCCAGAGCCATTCCAGGCCTGCAACAACAACTTCCTCCAGCGTATCTGCTTGAATCTCGGGATACTCGTCCTTCAGTTGTTCGACCTCATGCCCCAGAGCACCGAAGATGGCCTGAACCTCTTTCAGCTTTCCCTGATTGCCAGTCTCGAAAAGGATTTTCATGTATAACGACCCCTGTTCTCTATTTCCTCGACAAGTGCCAGTATCCGCTCGCCCTCGGGATATTCCTCGGTATATCCGCATGCCACTGCATTGTAAAGATGTTCATGCTCGGAATGGGCACTGCTCAGCGCTTCCTTCAGGAGATGCATGTCCACGCCCTTTTTCTCGATCTCATGGCTTTTTTCCCCGAGCCCGAAATCTATGAAACAGGGTTCCTGACCCTGGAAGATAATGTTGGATGTGGTCAGGTCGCCGTGAACGATGTCTGCCCTGTGAAGCCTTCCTACATGTTTGCCTATCTCCAAGGCCAATTGCTCCCGGTTAGGCAGCTCCTGAAGGACCATCTTGGCTGTGAGCCCCTCAATGAATTCCATCACAATAATGCATTTCACCAAGTCAATGTCATAGACCAGCGGAGTTTTGACGCCTGCTTTTCTGGCCTGCGCCATCAGCTGTGCCTCGGATTTTGTTCGCGATTCCCTCAGCCGGCTGTCTAGCTCCTTCACTCGGTAAGCCTTGGTCACCCTCTCCTTCACTACGACATCACGATTGTGCCATCTTGACCTTGTCAGCACGGCCTCCGCGCCCCTGGCTATGATGATGTCCTCATGGGAATCCATGCTCGAGCATAAGCCGCTCAATTAAAATAGCTTTCCCTTTTTATCGGCATTCGAACCCTCAACTGGGTAATGCATGCATCCGGGATTCAAAGTCCCCGCTACAGGAAGAATCATGCCCTGGCAAATAGTTATATTAAAATAATGGAAAGGAGGCGCGCGGTAAGCGCGCCATTAGTGCTTACTGCACAAATGCCGAGAAAGCCCAGCCCTACGGGGCTGAGATGAATCGGCATGAGCAGTCGTCGATCCACCGTTGCATACCGTGAATACACCAGCATCGAAAATCGAAGCTATTCTGCTTTGATAGTTCAGGTGTGCAACTGCCATATGGTAAATTTCCAGCTCTGAATTGTCTGGCAGTGGTTCAAAGCGAAAACGCTAGCCTCTTTAGGGGCCGGTAGTTTACTTATTCGACATTCCATTTTTTGGCCACCTTCATGACGATGAAGACCACTAAACAGACAATCGCGAAGGTTATGAGGGCCATGATGAACAAACCGGGCTTGTACGGTTCAAAGCTTCCGACAAGTGAATCGCCACCCATCATCGGCTCAAGTATTGCTGTTATCAGTGGCATCAGAAGTCCTGTAACCAGTCCTTTCACGACTTCGCCCAGGTACATACCTATGACGAAAGCAACCGCAAGTCCCAATATCTTGTATTTACCCACGAAATCCAGAAACTCTCCAACCATCCCAGTGCGTCCCTCGGCCGCAGGTTTCGGTGTCAGGAGTTCGCGAATTTTCTTCATCTCTTCTAGCATTTCTGTGTTGACGTCGGACATATATATCTCCGGACTTGTATATGAATGCCAATATAAATAGTTCTGCACGATTTTAATATCCAAAGTCCTTTTATCGGTATCCGAAGCCTTCGGCATTCGGACGGGCTTCCCAGTATCTAAAGTCCTGAGGGACATTTGGACGGGCTTGGGGTGGGATGGTTGGTGTGCGTTTTAGGGAGTTGGCTGGTGCCCCTGAACAGTTGCTAAAATTTGTAATGCTTTTTTGCTGGTAAATGCCAAGGATGAAAGAATAGTCAACCTTGCCAGAGTTCACAAATGCATTTCACCTGGCTTTTTTCCCTGTATCCGAAACCCTTTGGGCATTCGGCCGTTCTTGAGCAGGCCAGGCGAGTACCTGACCTCCCCGCCCTTACAGACGGGGCTTCCCAGGATATAGCTAACATGGGTCACTTGCTCAGAATACAATACAAAAACCCCGCCCTCCAGCTCATTTATGATTTAATTTAGGCGGGGCATGCTGCTGTAGTCTCATTGTCAGTTAATTGCATTGCCTTTGTATTGTTGGATGTTGTTTTCAGATCAATGCTTGTTGTTCTGGGCCATGCCCTTGGCCAGACCCTTGATAACATCCGCCCTGGAGACTATGCCGATGAGCTTTCCCGAATCCATCACCGGCACGCGGTTAACATCTCTTTTGGTCATGGTTTCAACCACCATGGCCAGGGCCGTGCCCTTCTCGGCATAGAGAACGTTCTTCTCCATGATATCGGAAATTTTGCTGCTGGCAATCTCGGTGAAGGCTTCCAGCGTTTCCTTGATAATGTTCTTCTGGACAAATGCCACGCTTAACATGGACAGTGATGGATAAACCATTTCCACGCTCTTGCTTCTTGTCTTGAGGGCCTTGAGAATGTCCTTCTCTGTGACCATCCCAACAACTTTATCGTCATCATCCAGGACTGGCGCGCCCGATATTCCGTTTTCGGCCAGCTTACCAACGGCTTCGGCAATGGTCTGGTTGGATTTCAGGGTTATGACCTTCTTGGTCATCACATCTTCGACTTTCATGCAATCACGCTTTCCTCAGGTCAATGACCCGTTTTGCCTTTCCTTCGGTCCTGGGCAGGGTGCCGGGTGCCATGAGTTCAATGTCCGCGCGAACCGTCATAACCGCCACCATCTCGTCAGTAAGCATCTTCTTGAACTTGGCCGGGTCATATTCCGATGATTTGAAGAATGATTCCTCAATTTCCACTTTCACATGAAGTCTGTCAAGAATATCCCTGTCCACAATTATCTGGTATTGGTCCCCGACGCCCTCCATTTTCATGAGCACGGTTTCAACTTGGCTCGGGAACACGTTCACGCCGCCGATGATGAGCATGTCATCGCTCCTGCCTTTTATCCTCATTATCCGGGGGTGGAATCGGCCGCACTCGCATTCCTCCCAGGTGACTGTGGCCAGGTCTCTGGTTCTGTAACGGAGCAAAGGCATTGCCTCTCTTGTCAGCATCGTGAAGACCATTTCCCCGTGTGAACCCTCAGGAAGAACATCGCCAGTATCGGGGTCGATAACCTCTACCAGGAACTCGTCGCCCCAGATATGCAGTCCGTTCTGATGCACGCATTCCACGGCCACTCCGGGTCCGTATAATTCGCTCATGCCGTAAACATCATTCGCGCGAAGCCCGAAAGCATTCTGGATTCTCTGGCGCAATTCCTCGGACCACGGTTCCGCGCCGAACATTCCGATCCTGAACTTGAAGTCTTTTTCCAGGTCATAGCCTTCTTTCGGGGCTGCTTCAGCAAGGAACATTGCGTATGAAGGTGTTGCAGCCAGCACCGTGGAGCCCATGTCCTTGGCCAGCATCAGTTGGCGCTTGGTGTTGCCGGTTGCCGTGGGAATGACAGTGCATCCCAGCACTTCCGCGCCGTAATGGAATCCCAGCCCGCCGGTGAACAGTCCGTAACCGTAGGCGTTCTGGACAATATCTTCTCTTGTGACTCCGGCGGCGGCATAGGTTCTGGCCATCAACCGGCCCCAGGTCCTGAGGTCGTTCTCGGTGTAGGAAACGACCGTCGGCTTTCCAGTGGTGCCGGACGAAGCGTGGAGTCTGTTTATCTGCACCAGCGGAACCGCCCTGATGCCGTAGGGATAATGGTCACGGAGGTCATCCTTCTTGGTGAAAGGTATTTTCGCATAATCATCCAGGTTGGCAACCTTTGTGGGGTCCACCTTTGCCTCATCCATCCTCTTTCTGTACATGGGCACGTTGTTGTAAGCGTACTTAACCATCTTTTTCAGGCGTTCAAGCTGCAGTTCCTGGAGTTTTTCCTTGCTCAACATTTCAATCTCTGGGTCAAACATTTTCTGGCCCCCCGGGTTCGTTCGGAATGGAATTGTTTAATTAAAGGCTTTCCTACCTCCAAAGTCCAGATGGACATTTGGACGTACCTGGGGAATCGGGAATGGGGAATCGGTCGGGTTGGCCGGTGTTTATCGACACCCAAGCCTTCTTCTTATGTCCGAAGTCCAGGGGAACATTCGGACCTAACCATTCCCGATTCCCTATTCCCCCGATCCCGATTCCCCCGTTCCCAAACTCAACCAAGCGTGACCTGGTGCCGTTGACCCCCATGGGGCTAGGTTCACTCTACTCTATACTCGGTGTCTTAAATTCCTGCGCATAACCGCCTCAGTGTTTCGTTCCCTTTCTGCCATCGGTCGAACTGCGGCTCCACAGCCGCAATGACCGAGTCCAGTGTTGGGAAATACCTGTTGTGCGTACAACCTCTTCGTGTCATTTTCCAAACTCGCTCTGTCGGGTTCAGTTCTGGACTGTATGCTGGAAGAAAATCAAGCACGAACTTATCTGCACAAGCATCCCGCCAGGGCTTGTGTAATTTGGCGTGATGGTATCGCGCATTATCCGCAATTACGATTACTTTCCGATTCGTTCGTGCTGTCTTTTTTCGAAGATGTTTCAGAAAGCGCTGGCAGGTCTCTGCATTGAATACCTCTGGCTCTCTTTGATAAACGAATTTACCATCGCAGAGACGCACCGCGCCATAGTATCCAACACTCTTTCTCGTTGGATGATGATGAATGACTGGGTCGCGCTCTTCCGGCGCGACCCACATCTTGCAGGTTGTTCCATGTTGCTGGAATAACACCTCGTCCATCGCCCAAATTTCAACATCTGGATCATTCATCAATTTGCTTAGTTTTTTTATATACGTCTTTGACTGATTGATCGGTTCCAGCAATCATAGGTCTGGGTTTTCGGTACCTGAAACCAAGCAGACGGAAAATCCGCTGGCATTGGCGGATTTTCAGATTCACTCCAAATTGTTGAGAAATAAATTCAGACAATGAGTTTCCGTCCCAAAGATGGCCAGCGAGGCCATAATCTTCTGGACTGGAACGAAGCGCAATGCCAATTTCTTCCATCTGTTCATTCGTTAATCTTGAAGGCCTTCCAGGACGTGTTTTGTCTTTCAAGCCAGCCAGTCCATTTTTCTCGAACGCATTGACACAATTCTGGGCGCTCCTGACAGAACCGCCCAGGAGGCGACTCACCTCTGAGCAGGACAGACCTTGCGCGACCAGCAGTACAACATGCAACCGATGGTCGGTAGTGTCCTTAAATAGACCGCATAATTAATATAGCAAGATGTCTATACCCTTTCTGTGATGAGTTATGGCTAGACCTCGGAGTAAAATCGATATAACGTGCCAGAATCTGAAGTGCAGATATTTTCTGAAGGAGAGAGGGAAAGACATTGTGAAACGCGGTAAGAATCGTGCTGGCCATCAACAGTATTATTGTAACCATTGTCACAAATGGTTTGTTGAGACTGCAAACACTCCGCTCTATCATAAACATTTATCGGAGAGTGAAATAATCGTTATCTGTAAGCATCTGGTAGAAAAGAATGGGATACGAAGTATCGAGCGGATCACAGGTCATCATAGAGATACCATTGGTAGATTGTTAGAGGACATGGCTGAACATGCAGAGGTAATGAATGAGTATCTTATCACGAATCTGGAGCTCACTCCGTTTGAATGTGATGAGTTATGGTCATTTGTTAAAAAAAACAAAAGAAGGTTGAGTCCAGCAGCCCAACTCGGTCTGAAGAAGGTGATGCGTGGATTCACACCTGCATAAAAAGATACACATACTTTTTTGTGGCGTTTTCTGTTGGTAAATGGACACAAGAAACTTGTAGGGAGATGATAGATGACATGTTCGATAGAACCGAACTGCCCTTTCCAGATAACAAGATAGAGATATTTACCGATGGAAACGACGACTATACTCATGTACTTTCAGAGTACTATGCCGACACCTGCATTGATTATGGCCAACTTATTAAAATCAGAGAGAAAGGGAAAGTCGTTGGGAAAGAGAAAAGGCTTATTTATGGAGATCCAGACCCCGCTGATATAGAAACGACTGATGTGGAGAATCACAATGGCATACTCCGAGAAAGGAATGGTAGACTGGTCCGAAAGACTAAATGCTTCTCCAAAAAGAAGAGCAGACTAGAAGCCCACCTCCATTTGTTACAGTTTTACTGGAACTTCATAAACAATTTCAAAAGAGGAACTTCACCAGCAATGATGGAAGGGGTAGCAGATCACGTCTGGAGTTGGCATGAATTTTTAATGTATCATTATGCGGTATAAATTAGGACATTGCCGATGGTCGTATCTGGCGTTTTCAGAGCGACGAATTTCGTCGTACAGTGCCAATACTATTTGCGGTGATTCCGCTATTGTTAAACGTTTTGCCAAGCATATACCTCACCAACCCCTATGGTGCGCAAATATTTAAGACGTGCGGTATAAAAAGTAGCATCTCACAGGGTGTTGCACGATGCAAGACTCAAATGTGGCGGATATAGGCCCATTTAGCG
>JAUSPR010000266.1 GCA_030655715.1 Thermoplasmata archaeon | reverse complement strand
GAAAAGCTCCGGCGAGGCATTCCAGCCCGGCGTATAGGTGATAAATCGGCATGTGCCCTTCTACTAAGTTATTAAAAAAAGGTCGATTTACCCCGCATTCCGAAATTCTAATTCACGTGTGAGCTAAAACTTAGCCAGCGTAGTCGGATTCAATTCCGTTGGGTCCATTTATCGAATTCCGTCAAGTTGTGTTCAAATCCCCAACTGCGGCACGCACTCCATATACGACATCTTCAGTTCCTCCATGTCAATGTGGTCATAGATATCTATGGTCTCACCTCGCGTATCCCCACGTAGTTCCTTGATGTACTCCCTGGGCATCCCGCCCTTCCTCATGTGGGTGGTGAACCAGTGGCGGCAGCAGTGTGGGGTGAAGCGCTTACCGAGGTCGGCGGATTTATCGTCATGGAGGCCGATACGAGCCGCGTTCCTCTCGACTATACGTATGATGAACGTATGATTGATCCTGCGGCCGTTAGAGGGTATTACGAATAAATAGGGCACATTGCCCTTGGCAAGAGTCTTTCGTGTGTTTAACCATCGTTTAAGACAGTTTGCGCATTCATTATCGAAGAATACCGTGAGGTTGGTGCGCTTACCGGTTGGCTTCAGCTTTATCGACTGGTTGCCCCAGTCAATGTTTTCAAGATCGATGGCCATTAACTCACCGACCCGGATACCTGTTTTGGCCATGAGACATATAAGGGCCTTTTCCTGGGAGTCTGCGGTTGAGGATATCAGTTCGCTCATCTGGCGGACCGAGATTATCTGCCTGGGAATGTCACCGCTCTTGTTTGAAATGAGTGGCAATACATATCGCACCCTGAACTTGGGTATGGGGGATTTCACCACAAGCTCCTCGAACTCCAGATACTGGTAGAACGACGCCAGGTTGTCAATGTGCTTCTTTATGGTCGCATGTGCAGGTTTTTTCTTTCCAAGCTTGCCGGGGCGGCCTTGGAGGTATATCAGATAGTTTCGGAGGTCGTCCATGTCAACGTTCAGACAGCTCTTGCCTATCTGCTCGAAGAACATGAGTAGGGAATATTTACAGGACTTGATCGCCCATTCGGACCATCCACGTAAAATAGCATCCTTCAGAAATCGCTCCAACAACTTGACGTTGGAGTTCACATCATCCATTTCCAACCCCTCCCGGTTACTGTAATCAGTTTGTACTCTATGAGTGCATCCAGTTGCGCTGTTAATGACTTAATGGCTTCAGAATCAGTATAGACGATGTTCATGGCTGCCATGATTTCATCCTGATTGAATGCCTTATTCTTGCTCTGGAGAAGTGTCAATAGGGTTTTATCAAAGGATCGTACACCGGAGAAGGTGGGTTCCAGGAACGCCTTATTCCTGAGATCAACAAGCTCCTTTTCTTGTATAGACAGCAGTTTGTTCAGACGGAGTATCTCCTGTTTCAGAGTTTTATTCTCTTGGGCAGCTTCGATAGTCTCTAGCTTCGCGTCGGTGATTGCCTGCCTCTCCTTTACCTTGGGAGCTTCAAGAGACTCCTCGATTATACATAACAGAAATTTCGACAGGGATATCACTCTTTTGTTCGCCTCTTTCTCCCAATGTTGCTTTTGAACCTCGGATCTGGGGTAAATTACCACTCTTTTTAACAAGGATTTATTTTTCATGATTTCACGACACTGGAATTAATTATGAGTATAAAATAATATCGTTAGATTTGACGATTATCTCCAGTGGCTCTTTAATTATTTTCTCAACAGCCTGAGCCACTGGAGCCTCCAGTGGCCCATTGATATTTTTCCAGCCACATACCCTGCCCTTACAGGCAAGGCTTGGATTGATTTATGCAATTGGTGTTGTCACTTGTCAACAAAATGGTGCAAGTACCCCGTCCTCCAGATTTCAATCAATTTCAACCTGCGTTCCAAATGTCCTCAGACTTTGGATACCGAATAAATCCAGACGGGGCATGCTACTAAGAGAACGCCTGGATAATCTGATTTTTGAAATGCTATCTATTTGTTTTTCCGACGTCCATTCCCTCCAAATGCCGGAGGCTTTGGATGGAGATAAGATACTTTCGCCGACCCCTTCCCCCAGCTTATATATGGCGCGTTCTCAACCATCAATATGGATTCTGTTCCCCGTTTCTTCTACGCCAGCATCACCATAAACGAGCATCTCATCCTCGACCTGCTCAAGGACCACGGCCAATGTGTGCTCCATGACACCGAGTCGCCGTTAGCCAAACGGTTCAAACGGGACTGGGACGGCCGGTGCAAGTTCGGGGATATTCTCGCGTTGTTCCGCAAAAATAATATCGACTATCTGGTGGGCATCGAGGTAAAGGACTGGAAGGCAAAAGTCACGCCGAAAATGTGCTACCAGTATCTGAAAACATACCGAAAAGGCTGCCAGTATTTTTACATCGCGGCAAGACATTTCTCCCCTCGCACATTCGACATCAGCGAGATCGGTTTCATCGACCTGGACAAGATGCAGGTGATTAAAAAACCTGAATACCTTCACCCTCGAAAAAAGGACAGAGAAGGCGTAATCCAGAAGATGAACAAGGCATCACAGCCAAGGCGTTATTTTGTCATGCACCCGGAACAGACCACCATGCGGGATTTTGTGGAACCGCCGACTTGTGAATCATAGAATGCGTTTTGGCCGGTGCATTAATGTTTCTCTGACTGCCAGTGCCACGAACATTCCAACCAGTGCCACTATCGCGGCCAGAAAGAATGTATTGTCCATGACTTCCCTGGAGAGCACATACCCGGCCAGTATCGAACCCGCAGCCGCGCCCATGGAAATAGATGAGTTCACAAGCCCGATTCCCCTGCCACGTTCCTCGGGTTTTGTCATGTCCGAGACCATCGTGATTGCACTAACATAGAAGAATGACCAGACCGGGATTGCCCAGAGAATGGCAGTTAACAATGGTTGCCTGGTCAGGCCCATTCCCACCCATACAAGGAAGTATGCCGCGCCGGAGCCAACTAGCACCCATTTTCTGCCGTAACGGTCGCAGGCACGGCCGGCAATTCCGGAAGCGAATATTCCGGTAATGGCGGAAAGGGCGGTAAAAACGCCAGCAACCATTGTGGAGTCCCATGGAATTTCCAGGCTCTTCAGGTAAACCGGAAAGACCGAGAATATGAGGTAACCGGATAAAGGCATTATCAATGCAACTAGGGAGACAATGAAAATACCGCGTCTTTCTCCGAAGGAAAGCATACTCCTCAGATTGGTAAATTCGGCTTTCCTTGCACGTCCCTTCATCGGTACCAGGGAAAGGGAGGCCAGTATGGTCACGATTCCCGCAATTGAAAAAACCAATGTCACTGCATCCGAGCCAATGAACATGAACCTGGACGGAAGGAGAATTCCCGCTGCCAAAGCTCCGCCTGCCTGCCCGATTGCTCCGACCAGAGCCAGGTCGCCGATTGACGTGCCTTTTCTCTTTGGAAAGAACTCTGTTGCCATAGCATTCAGCAGAACCATTGATGTGAGGAACGCCACCTGCACCAGCCGAAGAATAATCAGCCCGGTTGTGTCCACAAATGGAAAAATGAAGAACATTGATGCGCCGATGCAGCCCGTAATAATAATCACAATCCTGCGGCTGCCAATCCTGTCCGAGACCATACCCCAGACAAAGCTCATTGGTACAGCAGCCAGAAAGGGCAGGGCCATGATGAGGCCTACGAGAAAAAAGTCCTCACTGATATTGTACACGTAAAGCGACAGGATTGGGTAGAGCATGCCGTTGATTATCGCACTGAGGCCCATGGCCAGCAGAACGTGTTTGTAGCCTTTCATGGGGTGTGGAATCCATCCCGGGATTTATAAATAACGCTGCCAGGTACATAGTTTCACTGACCCCCCCAAAGCCTTCTTAAAGGTTGATACCCTCGCGTCCCAGGATGCCTTCAATGTTCTGCCCGGAATGTAAGTCCATGATGAAAGTCCGCAAGAGAGGGAAGAAGAATGTGCCCTACTGCCCGCGCTGCAGTGACCTTGTGGAATTATCCCCCGAAGAAATATTCGAGCCAGTGCTTGACCCGGGTCTGGGCGCGCATCCAGACATTGCATTTTTCCCTTATCCCAAAGTAAGAATCGGCCAGGATGAATTCATTAAAGACGTTGCCAAGTCCATAGCCCAGAAAAAACATCTGCTGGCATACGCTCCCACCGGCATTGGAAAAACAGTGGCTGCTCTTGCTCCAGCAGTCGAGGCTTCAATCAAGATGGGAAAAGTTGTTTGCTTTCTGACATCCAAGCAATCGCAGCATCATATCGCGGTCGAGACACTGAGGCAGATGAAAACCACGTCGGGAGAGAAAATAAAGGTTGTTGACCTCATTTCCAAGCAGGCCATGTGCCCCGCGGAAATTGCTGAAGAGTATCCCGCGGCCTTCAGAATGCTGTGCTTCACCAGCCAAGTTACAAAATCGTGCCATTATTTCACAAATGAGGATAAAAGCATAGTCAATTTTGTCCATAACAATATAATGCATGTCGAGGAACTGAAGACCCTTGCCACACGTAGGAAGGTCTGTCCGCACAAGGTCGCCTTGCAGGCCGCAGCAGAGGCCAATGTCATAGTTTGCGATTACAATCACATATTCGATCCGGTAGTCAGGCCCAATCTCGAAGAAGCGTTCGGTAGACCGATCGAGGATTTCATAGTTATCGTGGATGAAGCCCACAACCTTCCAGACCGGATACGCGGTTACTATTCAATGAGCCTCACAACCAATATGGTGGAGGAAGCGCTGCACGAGGTGAATGACAAGCATCTGGCAAGCATTCTGAAGGGCATGAAGAAGGATCTTTCCGCTTTGCTTGAACGTGTCGATGAAGGCAAAGAGGTTCTGACGGAAGCTGCACCATTACTTGAAGCCCTGAATAAGCGCATGGACCACTCCATCATAGACCAGTTTGACCTCGAGACCATGATGGAGAAGCTGCGCGACACCGGCATGCGCAGAATGGCAGATGGCAGGCAGAGCGTGGCATTTGATGTTTACGAGTTCCTGGCCGGGTACAAACAGGAATTAAAAGGATTGCTGAGAATAATCAGCCGCAAGGACGGCATGATGCTGAACTATCGTTTACTGGACCCATCGGTAGTTGCGACTCCGGTGTTTGACGGTTTCCATTCCAGCATCGTGATGTCCGGAACCCTTTACCCGACACTGGTCTATGCCGATATCCTTGGAATACCCGTGAAAAAGCGAATGCTCAAGTCTTACAGGTCTCCTTTCCCGGAGGAGAACAGGCCGGTGTTCGTATCAGAAGAGGTGACGACCCTCTACAATCAACGTTCCGATGCCATGTACAAGAAAATTGCATCAAATATCAGTGGTGCCTGCGACCTTATTCCTGGAAATGTGGCTGTATTCTTCCAGTCCTATGGAATGCTGAAAAATATTATGCAGCATATTCAGGTTTCGAAAGAAACCATATTCGAATCCAGGGATTCCACCAAAGCGGAAAAACGAGGCCTGATAACCAAGCTGGTAAGGCTCAAGAACATGAATGGCGGAATAATGCTGGCCGTGATGGGAGGCTCGCTTTCCGAGGGCATTGATTACAAGGATAATCTTCTTGATGCGGTCATCGTGGTGGGCGTGCCTTTTGCTCCGCCTTCACTGGAACAGGACCAGCTTATTTATTATTATGACATGAAATTCGGGCCTGGCAAAGGTCGTGATTACGGGTACAACTATCCTGCCATGAACCGGGTGCTCCAGTCAATCGGCAGGTGTATACGCTCGGAAACGGACCGCGCGGCCGTCATACTTCTGGACAAGAGGTTCGGGTATCCTAATTATAAACGTTATTTCCCCGAGGACGTGAAATTGCGGACTGGCATGAACCTGAAGTCCAGCCTGCGAAAGTTCTATGGAAATTAATTATGGACTTTCTGGGCTGCCGCGATGGCCTCCACGAACCACTTCACGCTGGCTTGTACATCATTTGTGCCAACCGTCGCCGAGATGGCGCATACCGAGTCCGCACCTGCCAGCATCACTTCCCGAACATTTTTCCGGGTTATTCCGCCTATCGCCACAATGGGCAGTTCTGTGCTCTTCCTGAACAGGGCAATGCCCTCCAGGCCCAATGGCTGGCCGATGTCCTTCTTGGTGCAGGTGAAGAACATCGGGCTTGCAGCAACATAGTCCGCGCCATTTTTCTCGGCCTCTTTCACATCGGCCAGGCTGCCGCATGAAATTCCAATGATGCCATCAAATGCCTTTCTTGCATCGTGCAAGGACATGTCATGAGGCCCGATATGCAGGCCGTCTGCGCTTACTTCCAGGGCAAGTTCCAGGCTATCGTTGACAATGAAAAGGACGCCAGATTTCCTGCACAAGGCCAGCAAGGCTCTTGCTTCTTCAACCATGTCACCGAAAGGCTTGTTCTTCTCCCTGTACTGGACAACCTTGGCCCCGCCCCGAATGGCGTCCTCCGCGTCCTTAAGTGCGCCATGCTTGGTAAGGCTGGAATCGGTAATGAAATAGAATCCGCTGACATCAAAGGACATCTGCTTTTGCTCCCTCTAGAATATGGTTCCTGTTGACCCTCATTAACGAATCGAACATGTTCTGCTTCATGCTGCCAGGTCCTTTCGCATCCACCGCGGCCATCTCCCCGGCAATGCCGTAAACAATCATCGCGCATGCAGCAGCCAGGGTCTGGTCCTTCTCCACTGCAGTGAATGATGCTATCACCGAAGCGGCCATGCATCCTGTGCCAACGACCTCGCCCATCCTCGGGTGCCCGTTCTTCACGATGAAACACCTCTGGCCATCCGTGATTATATCCTCCGGGCCTGTGACGACCACTGTGCAATTCTCTGCATTGGCCAGCAGTTTCGCATGGGACAAAGTGTCCCCCTCCACGGATATTGATTCCACGCCCCTGACCTCTGCCTGCGCCCCAGCCAATGTTGCCACTTCACCTGCATTGCCCTTGATGACCGAGATTTTCACTTCGGCAAGTATCTTCCGGGTGCTTTCTGTCCGTAACTTGGTTGCACCAGCCCCAACTATGTCCAGGATTATCGGGACGTTCTTGGTATTCGCCTGTTTCCCTGCCTTTATCATGGAATTGACCAACGTGGGCGTGAGCGTCCCGATGTTGAGTACCAGTGCCCCGGAGAAGCTGACCATCTCCTCCACTTCCTCTTCGGCATGGGCCATGACAGGCAGCGCGCCCAGTGACCTGGTAATGCTAGCGCATTCCGAAATGGTCACCCAGTTTGTGATGTGATGAATCAGCGGTCG